>JBKBUO010000064.1:0-7024 GCA_046290005.1 Archaeoglobaceae archaeon
TTGCTCGTCGCTGTTGACTTTCTTCAACAGCTCGTCCATCCAATCCTTCGAGGGATAAACGACCATTTTTACCACCTTTCATTTTTGTAATTACTGTTATGTAAGTTTGAATATAAGGCTATCGATCTTGCACTCGAGCAACGCAAGTTCTTCTGTTAAGAAATTTAGAGGCTATCTCACCTTAGTCCCGGGTGATACGTCCTTTTCCGGAACCAATAGCACCGCTTTTCCATTCACGTCAGCTGCAAGTGCCATTCCCTGGCTCTCTAAACCCATTATCTTCGCGGGTTTGAGATTGCAGACAATTGCGATGGATTTTCCGATTAGATCCTCTGGGTTGTGGTTTTCTGCAATTCCCGCAACCACTTGCCTCTTCTCATTGCCAATGTCGACGATTAGCTTTAGAAGCTTCTTACTCCCCGAAACTTTCTCTGCGCTCAAAATTTTTGCAATTCGTATGTCTATTTTCTTGAAATCCTCGATTGAAATCTCAGGTTTCTCGGCAAATCTCTCTGCTATGGCAGATTTCAATGGTTCGATATCCTTTTCCTCTATCTTCGCAAATGGAAGCTCAGGTTTCGCAACCACGAGCTCTTTATCAACCTCTGCCACTTTTTCGATGGAAGAATCGGGAAGGTTTAGACCTATCGCCCTCGCGATCTTTTCCATGCTTTTCGGCATCACTGGATAATTGAGAATCAGCAAAGCCTTCGCTATCTGCAAAGCGTTCGCCACAACTTTTTCTGCTTTTTCCCTATCAACCTTTATCAGCTCCCATGGCTTTGCGTTCTGGAAATAAGTGTTCCCATAACTCGCAAGTTCCATAATCGCATCGGTGGCGACCTTGAATTCCCACTTCTTTATCGCATCCACGACTTTGTCCTTCGTTTGCAGTATCTTGCCCATGATCTCCGCATCGACCTCCATCTTGACTCTTCCGAAGTTCCTCCACGCGAAGCTCAGAATCCTGAACAAGAAGTTGCCCAGCGTCGCAATGACCTCGTTGTTCACCTTGTCCCTAAAGACATCCCAAGAAAAGTTTAGATCTTTTTCATGGCTCGTGTAGTTCACGATGTAGTATCTGAGGTAATCTGGGTTGAATCCTGCTTTCAGATACTCGTCTTCTACCCAAACCACATAGCCCCGGGTCTTCGAAAACGTTTTTCCCTCGATCTTGACCATCCCGCTCGCAACAACTGCGGTTGGCAACGCATAACCAGCTCCTTTGAGCAGTGCTGGCCAAAAAATGCAGTGGTGATAGGCTATGTCGAGCCCGATGAAGTGAATTATATCTGCCTTTCCCTTAATCCACACGTCCTCCCAGTCCTTGGTGAACTGCTCTGTGAAGCTTATGTATCCAATCGGCGCATCTACCCAGACGTAGAGAACGAGATTTTCGTCGAGTGGAAACTTCACACCCCATTGAAGATCTCTGGTTATGCACCAGTCTCTGAGATTTTCAATCCACTCTCTCGCATAATTTATGGCGTTCTCCGTCCCAGAGAGCTTTAAAAGATAATCCCGCAAGAATTCTCGAAAAGCTGTGAGCTTGAAAAAGTAGTGATTTCTCTTCCTAAAAGTCGCTGGACTTCCACAGATCTTGCACCTCGGTTCCAATATTTCTCCGGGCTCCAAATGTCTTCCGCACCCTTGATCGCATTCGTCACCTCTTGCGGGGGATTTGCAATAGGGACAAATGCCTTCAACGTATCTGTCTGGTAAAAATCGTTCGCATTTCTCACAGTAGGCTAATTCGATTTCCTTGCTGTAAACATAACCGTTTTCGATTAGCTTTTCAACGATTTCTCTCGTTCTTCGATGGTGGTAATCTTCGATAGTCTTTCCAAAGTGGTCAAAAGCAACGTTCAACTCCTTGAAAACCCTCTGAAAGTGCTCGTGGTATTTTTCAACGAGTTCTCTTGGGCTTAGCCCTTCTTTTTCTGCGTTCACAACTATCGGTGTTCCGTGGCAATCGCTACCACAAACAAACACGACTTTTTCATTCATCATTCTCAAAAATCGGACGTATACATCAGCTGGAATGTAAGTGCGGAGGTGTCCAACGTGAAGTTTTCCGTTCGCGTATGGTAAGCCGCATGTGACGAGCTTCATAGCGGAAGAGCGATGTTAGTTAAAATATATTTACCTATCGCAACTTCTCATTTGCTGGCGTAGAATTTATAAATTCTCAACGAAGTTGTGTATGCCCCTCACACCTCCCTTGGTAGGGGGTTCCGAACTCGTGCCACGTGGTCCTTGGGAGTATGCAATGAACATCGTCGCTGTTTACGCGATTGGCAACGCGAGAGAAGTTTCAAAAGCGGTGGGCTTTGAAAGCAACGGAGAACTTTGGTTTTACTTCGCAGAGATAATCTCAAGAAGTCCCAAATGCCCGGAACTTAACTACGAGACACCTCAACTCGTCCAATACAACGAGTGTGCGATATTCACGAGAGTTTTTGTTGGTGGTAAAAGCTATGCCTACTGTCCGTTCATGTATGTGGACAACGATCTCTCTCTTGTGAGAGGTCTTCTTGCGGGATTTCCGAAGAAAATTGCAAGTATAGCAATCACAAAGAGGCATCCAATGCTCAAAATGAAAAAAATAGGGGCAAATGCTTCAAGGTCCGGATACAATCTGATAAAAATTGTCGTTGAACTTCAGAAGGAAGAGAGCTCGCTCCCATTCGAATCTTTTGGACCGTGGTTAACAAGAAGATACTTCGAGCCGTTGAATGTCGATGAGCTTCTTCTTTTCAACTTCGACGCTACATACGGGAAAATAGAGTCAGGAGATGCGTTCGTTGAGGTTAACGGCGGGGTGAATGATAGGCTCGAGGCGTTCAGAGCAGTAGAGGTTAAAAGGGGCTATTGTTACGAGCTCCTTCTGCTTGCAAAGGGAATTGAAAAGTTAAATCTTGCTTAAACTTTTAAAATTTCTTTCGTCCTTCCCAAACTCTGCAAAAGAGTTGAGTAGTCTATTCCTCAGCGACTGGGTCTCAGACTTTTTTCTGTGTAACGCAGCTTGTGCCTTTCTGACTCGATTAAAAAGGGATTCTCAGACTCATTGAACGCCCCGATCAATCAATTTTTAAAATTTAAAAAACTATGTCCCCATGCTTCTTTACGTAATTGACAAGCCCCCCCTCGTTTAGTATTGAGATCATGAACTTCGGCAGTGTCTTTGCCCTCAAAACGCCTTTTTGTGTCTTTATTATCCCGTTCTCCATGTCGACTTCGATCTCTTCTCCGTTCTCTATCGAATCGGTCTCTGCGATTATGAGCGGAAGTCCAACGTTTATAGCATTTCTGTAGAAAATTCTCGCAAAAGATTTCGCTATTACTGCACTAACTCCTGCAACTTTAAGCGCAAGCGGTGCGTGCTCTCTACTACTCCCCATTCCAAAGTTCCTTCCCGCGACTATGAAATCTCCTACACGGAACTTTTTCATGAAATCTGGATCCGCGTCTTCCATCACGTGCTTTGCAAGCTCGGTGATGTTGCTACGAAGATGATAGTATCTCCCAGGGGTTATGTGATCCGTCGAAATGTTGTCCCCGAACTTCCAAGCCCTGCCTTTCATCGCCCACCACCCTTGCAAACGAACACGGGAACTTCGCTCATCCTAATAACTGGATCCGAGACGCTACCGAGAATTAAAGCTTTTCCTAATCCAAGACCTCGAGAACCTATGAATATCGTTGTCGCATCCAATTCTTTTTGCTTCTGTAATATCGCCTTCGCAGGAGAGCCGCATACCTTCAGAGTTCTGAACTCTACCTTCGAATCTCTTAGCTCGTTCTCAATTGACTGTAGATCGTCAATCTTACAAGAGTCGTCCTCGTCTGCGTGCAAAACCAAGATTTCGCTACCCAATTTCTGTGCTATCGTCTTTGCATAATCTAAGCAGAGCTTTGAGTGATCTGAAAAGTCGTATGCTACGAGAATTCTTTTAAAGAGTTTTTCGCATGGTTTGTAGCATTTTACACCGCTCTCATCCTCTTCGACCTTCGACTTAAACACGTATACCGGCACCCTTGACCTTCTAATAACACCTTCGGACACGCTGCCGAGAAGGATCTCCTTAAAAATCCCCCTTCCCCGGGCTCCAATGGCTATGAAGTCGTATGAGTTTGCAATTTTAATTATCTCGGCAACCGGATTTCCCGTAGGATAGGGTTTGTGGACCTTTGCCTTCAGACCTTCTGATTCGATTAAGCCAACTATCCCCGGAATCTCTTCTTCAGCCCTTTTTTCTTCGAGCTCTATGTATTTCCCAACGTCAAAACCGCCAGCTACTGTGCTCAACTTCGAAGTGTTGACGACAAAAACTATTCCGATTTCCTCAACCCCCGCTTCCTTTAAGTCGTCGAGGAAATCCAGAACAACCTTGCTGTATGGCGAAAGATCTGTGGTGTATAGCATTTTTCGAAGAGATGCCATGTTTAATTTTTGTGGCAATGCTTATAAACCCTTTGGAGAAAAGGTGGCATGGAGTTCAGAGTTGTAATCTCAGATCCTAAGACGGGCAAGGCGTATCAGAAAACCGTTACTGGGGCGAATGCAAATAGATTGATAAGCAAGCAGATAGGCGATGTAATCAGTGGGACCATCTTCGACCTACCACCGGACTACGAGCTCGAAATAACAGGCGGCTCAGACAAAGATGGTGTCCCGATGAGGAGAGACATTCCCGGTGCGGGGAGGAGAAAGATACTCCTGTCCGGTGGGGTTGGTTTCAGACCAAAGGAGAGAGGACTTAGGAAGAGAAAACTCGTTAGGGGCAGAGTTATATCAAAAGATACGCTACAGATAAACGTGAAGATCGTAAAGCATGGAAAAGTTCCACCCGAAGAAATAATGAAATGAAATGGCTCTGCTCGACGATAAAAAGCGGGCAAGGAATTTTTATAGGTATTTTTCGATAATTTACGACTACATTAATCCAGTTTTCTATTCTAAGGAGATGCGAAGAAAAGTAGTCGAGATGGCTGAGCTGGGTGAGGATAGTCTCGTGGTCGAAGTTGGCAGCGGAACAGGTTTCACAACAGAAGAAATAATCAAAGTAGTCCCGCCTGAGAACGTTTTCTGTGTAGACTTAACGCCCGAACAGATAAAAAAGGCGAGAAAGAAACTGAAAGCGAATTTTATAAAAGGGGACGCTGAAAACTTACCCTTCAAGGATCAAAGCTTTGATGCTGCAATCTCTGCTGGAAGCATAGAATACTGGCCAAATCCACAGAAGGGCATTGAAGAGATGGCTCGGGTAACAAAAAAAGGTGGTAAGGTTGTCATCTTAGCGCCAAGAGAACCGGAGAACTCTTTGATAAGGAAACTGGCAGAGAAAATAATGATCTTTCCTTCAACAAAAGAGTGCGTGTCTTGGTTCGAAAGAGCTGGGCTGAAGGACATAGAATTCGTTGAAATGGGTCCCTACAGATTTTGGAGCAAGCTCGTGGTAATAATCTCTGGCAGAGTTCCGTGATATGTCGCTTAAAAGCGCCTTTCTTGGCATTGCACTCAGCATAGCTACGATATACATAATATTCAAAGCTACGGAGACGGGCATAACTTGGGAAGTCATTTCGCATCTAAACCCAGTTTACTTAGCCATCGCTTTTCTTTTTCAAGTCATTTTTTGGCTTTTCTGGGCTCTAAGATTGCGCAGAATCTCGCTTTACATGGGTTTCAAAATCCCATATCACTACTCGTTGAGGATAACACTTTCGAGTATGTTCGTCGCAGCGATAACGCCGTCTTCCGCAGGCGGTGAGCCCTTGAGGATAAAGATGCTCTCGGAAAATAGCGTTCCCGTAGGAGTTAGCACGTTCATCGTTTTAACCGAAAGGATTCTCGATTCCATATTTTTCACGATCTCTCTACCTATCTTTCTGATTTTCACCGGTTTTTCGACAGAATTTGGCTTCCAAGTTGCAGTGATATTTGCGATAATGCTCTTCTCATTTCTATACATACTATACCTAATTTTGAAAGACGAGAGAGATGTAAACCGTTTCTCGCACATCATAGCGAGAGCCATAGCAAAGATATACAGAAAAAAGAACTTGGAAGAAAAGATCAGCAAAGAGCTCAAAAATTTTAGAAACGGAACTCTTCAGCTCCTATCAAGACCCGGATACCTCGTTTACTTGTTTTTAATCACAGCTTTTATGTGGAGCGTGGGCTTCATGATCCCCTCTCTAATATTGATCTCCATGAGCTCTGATCCAGAGTTCCTCTTGTCCTACACTTCACAGTTGATAATCGTAATCGTCTCGCTGATACCCATAACCCCTGGTAGCAGTGGGCTTGTTGAAGCAACTATGGCTTATCTATACTCAAATTTCGTCCCTCTTGGTATCCTTGGGTCTCTGCTCGCTATTTGGAGGTTTATAACGTATCATATGAACATAATCGTTGGCGCAGTATTTCTGAACTTTTCGACAATAAAAAATTTTAAGCGTGTGAATCAAAAATAGAGGTTCGTCACTGATGTGCTCCCTACATATAAGACACCGCCAAGGTATTACAATATCAATAATATTAATAATACCATAAGTAGAATATTAATAATAGACAAGCGAAAAATTTATTAGGATTGTTGGGGCAAAACCTCGTAACTCTGATCTTGGAGGTGAGCTACAATGCCTGATTTCTACGCATCTAACTTGACTGCAGAGCAAGGGGTTGTAGGACGTAGATGGGCTATGTTCATCGATGTTGGCAAATGCTACGGCTGTATGGCGTGCGTTGCTGCTTGCGCAGCTGAGAACAACATCCCAATTGGCTCTTTTAGGACTTGGGTTGAGAGACACGTTGTAGGCGACGGCGTCGTTGTTTTTGTTCCGAAGCAGTGTAACCACTGCGAAAATCCCCTTTGCGTCAAACCATGTCCTACGGGGGCTACTTTTAAGAATGGGGACGGTTTAATACTTGTAAATGACGAGCTCTGCATAGGGTGCGGCGCTTGTATAATGGCTTGCCCTTATGGAGTTCGGTATGCAAATCCTATAAAAGGTGTAG
>JBKBUO010000065.1:0-7017 GCA_046290005.1 Archaeoglobaceae archaeon
GGATCGAAGTCATGTTCAGCAAAGAGTGGGTAGAGAGATTCGTGGAAAGATCGTTACCATACTGGCTTTCGCAAGGAATTAGCTCACCACACGCGAAACCAGTTTACTACTTCGCAAACATCTTGCTTCGCTACGAGTTCTTACCAATTGCGATCGCGATAGCTTCTATTCCGAAGAGAAAGAGTTTTGAGTTCAAAGAAACACTCGCAATCGTTTGGGTTGTTACAGCTCTCGTTTTTTACCACGCGATGATCTACAAGACATCCTGGCTTGTCGTCCACATCGCTACTCCAGTTGCCTTCTTTGCAATGGTTTTCATGAGGAGGGATTTCTTCGAAAAGAGAGAAACGAGGACCGCTTTTGCCCTTGGGTTCATCGCAACTCTCTTGGTCTCGATCCACGTTACGTATTTCGATTACAACAACGTAGACCAGCCTTTGATATACGTCCAGACGCAAAACGGTGCTGTTGAGATGGCAAGTAGAATAAGGGATTTGCTCAGCCAAAACCGAAGCGTCGCAGTCTTTGCGATCGACGGTCACTACTGGCCACTGCCTTGGATGCTGAGAAGCGAGAAAGTCGTTTTCACGACCCAGTGTCCAGGTGGATACGATTACGTTTTCGCAGCAAAAAGAGACTACAATTGCCTTAAAGGTTATGAGATCGTTAAGAGCTACGAGCTAAGGAGATACTGGGAGTTTTACGAGTTGAAAAAGCTATGATCGTTAAAGTCGGCGGTAGCGTGGCTGATAAGCTGGAAATCGTTTTTGAAGCGCTTTCAGAGCTCGAAGACGTAAAAGTTGTTCCCGGAGGCTGGATATTCGCAGATCTCGTTGAAACTCTAAATTTAAACGACGAGCTTTCGCACTGGATGGCGATTCTCGGGATGAACCTATACGGCTACTACATGATGCAAGTCGCAGAGAAAAAGGGTTTCGAGTTGATCGAGCCAGAGAGCTTCGAAGATCTAAAGAGAAAAGGGAGGTTCATAGTTCTGCCCTACAGGTTGATAAAAAGGTTTGACGAGCTTCCGCACTCTTGGGAAGTGACTTCGGATTCGATAGCGATATGGATGGCTTTAAAGCTTGGGGAGAATAGGCTTTTAAAGGTCACCGCAGTTGGAGGCGTTTCAAAGGGAGGTGAGATCTTAGAATTTGCTACTGCTGAAGAAGCTCTCGGGGTTTTGGACAAATACTCATCAACTTTGCTTAAAGAGCGTTGCATCGAGCTCTTCGTTTGCTCCGCTGAGGAGCTAAAAAATTATATATTGGGAGGGAGAGCAAGGGGGACATTCGTGAGAGGTGATTGAATGATGATCGCGAGATGTATAAGCTGTGGAGCTGTGCTTGTGGGCACAGAATACGTTTCCTTTCCATGCCCAGAATGTGGAGAAGACATATACCGATGTAAAAAGTGTAGGAGGCTTTCGAACAAGTATCGTTGCTCCTGCGGTTTCGTAGGACCGTGAGGTGGTGAAATGGGGAAAGTTTTTGTAAAGATAAGAGTCATGCCATCCGATGTAAACGTGGACCTAAACGAGATCAAGGACTCTGTTTTAAAGCTGAATTTCCCGAACGTGGAGGTCAAAGATTTTGCGATAAAACCAATTGCCTTCGGTCTTAAGGCTCTGAACGTTCTCGCAGTGATGCCAGATGCTGAAGGAGTCATGGACAAATTCGTAGAGGAGATTGGAAAGATAAAAGGCGTAGAGAGCGTTGAAATTGAAGAAATGGAGCTTTTATGAGGTTAGTTCGAATCGTCGCCCCACCTTTGGCTGCGAACTGCTATCTGATAATCGACGAGAAGAAGGCGTTGATAGACGTTGGTGGAGATGCGGAGTTCATCTTTCGCGCGGTCAAAAGACACATGGATCCAAGAGAGCTCGACTACGTGTTCTTAACCCATTCCCACTACGACCACGCATCAGCAGCGGGATTTTTCAAGGGGATTGCAAGGATTGCAATTCACGAAGAAGAGATCAAGCTGATGAAACTGCAGAGCTTCGCTTCTATTTTTGGATTTAGATTCAAGCTCTTCGAGCCAGACATAGTTCTCAAAGGTGGTGAAATCTTCGATCTCGGCGAAACGAAGCTCGAAGTTATCCACACTCCCGGACACTCGCCGGGAAGCATTTGCCTATACGAACCAAATAAGAAATGGCTCTTCAGCGGTGATACTATATTCGCATACGGAGCGTTTGGAAGATACGATTTACCCGGCGGTGATCCCAAGAAACTCGTGGAGTCTATAGAGCTTTTGTCGAAGCTTGACGTGGAAAAACTGTATCCGGGGCACGAAGATGTGGTTGAAGGAAACGCGAAGGAAAGCATTCTCGAATCCCTCCGCATTGCGAGGATGTTCATATAGATGTGAAAGCTTTATATGCACTCCTCGAAGTTGTGTTTATCAAAATGGTAGGTGATGGGTATGCCTAAGGAAAAGGAGCACATTAACGTCGCCTTTATAGGGCACGTAGATCATGGAAAGAGCACAACGATTGGAAGACTTCTCTATGAAGTTGGAGAGATCCCAGAGCACATCATAGAGAAGTATAGAAAAGAGGCACAAGAGAAAGGAAAGGCGACTTTTGAGTTTGCATGGGTAATGGATAGGCTGAAAGAAGAGAGAGAGCGAGGTCTCACGATCGACGTGGCACACAGAAAGTTCCAGACAGACAGATACTACATAACGATCGTAGATTGCCCAGGGCACAGGGACTTCATAAAGAACATGATCACCGGTGCTTCGCAAGCAGACGCTGCTGTCTTAGTCATGGACGTCGTGGACAAGGTTCAACCGCAGACAAAAGAGCACGTTTTCCTTGCAAGAACTCTCGGAATCAACCAGCTCATCGTTCTTATAAACAAAATGGACAGGGTGAACTACGAAAAGAAGGAATACGACGCAGCAAAGGATGCGTTGTCGAAGATACTTAGGATGGTAGGTTACAAGGTCGAAGAGATTCCGTTCATCGCAGCTTCAGCCTACAATGGAGACAACATAACGAAAAAGAGTGCGAGAATGCCTTGGTACAATGGACCAACGTTGCTTGAGGCGTTTAATCTGCTAAAGCCACCTGAAAAACTTGTGGACAAACCGTTAAGGATTCCGATTCAAGACGTCTACTCTATCAGTGGCGTCGGAACGGTGCCGGTTGGTAGAGTAGAGAGCGGAGTTCTCAAGACTGGAGACAAGATCGTTTTCGAACCTGCTGGTGTAAGTGGAGAAGTCAAAAGTATCGAAATGCACCACGAGCCAATTCCAGAAGCTTATCCGGGAGACAACATTGGCTTCAACGTCCGCGGTGTTGCGAAGAAAGATCTCAAACGTGGAGATGTCGCAGGGCATCCAACGAATCCGCCAACAGTTGTTAAGGACTTTACGGCGCAGATCGTAGTGCTACAGCATCCGACCGCGATAACGGTTGGTTACACGCCAGTCGTTCACGCCCACACTGCGCAAGTTGCTTGTAAGTTCGTTCAGCTTATAAAGAAAATAGATCCAAGGACTGGGCAAGCAAAAGAAGAGAACCCGCAGTTCATCAAAACTGGCGATGCTGCAGTTGTGAAGCTGGAGCCAACAAGACCAATGGTAATAGAGAAAGTAAAAGACATACCACCGTTGGGTAGATTCGCGATAAGAGACATGGGCATAACTGTTGGCGCTGGAATGGTTTTAGACGTTACCCCGAGAAAATAAACCTATTTTTTGGTGATTCCATGGCGATCAAGGGACCAAAGGCGAGGATAAAGCTATCGAGCCTAAATCCAGCAGATCTCGACAGAATCTGCAACCAAATAAAAGAGATTGCGTTGAAAACTGGCGTCGAAATAAGCGGACCAATTCCTTTACCAACGAAGCGCCTTGTTGTGCCAACAAGAAAAGCTCCAGATGGCGAAGGGAGCAACACGTGGGACCACTGGGAGATGAGGGTGCACAAGCGACTTATAGATATCGCAGCAGATGAGAGAACGCTTAGACAAATAATGCGCATACAAGTGCCGAGGGACGTGAACATCGAGATCGTGCTCGAGTCCTAATGCTTTTTAAAATCGTTTTCCTTGGAACCGCGGGTGCGGTTCCTTCTTCAGATAGAAACACTTCTGCAATTTTTGTTCAACATTCTAAGCACAGATTTCTCTTCGATTGTGGTGAAGGTGCGCAAAGACAGATGATCACAGCAAAAATCGGGTTCAGAAACCTCGACCATATTTTCATAACCCACATGCACACAGACCACTTCATAGGCATCTTCGGTTTAATCGAGACGTTATCGCTGAATGGCAGAAAAAAAGAGCTGAGCATCTATACACCAAAACCTGAAATTTTAAAGGCTTTGTTCGATATCTTCGGATACGATAACCTCGAGTTTGATTTAAAGGTTAAAAAAGTCTCCGATGGCGATGAAGTTCGCTTTGAAGGCTTTAAGATCGTCGCTTTCAAAACAGAGCACATAGTGCAAAGCGTGGGCTACGCTTTTGTGGAAGAAGACAGCAGAAAGTTTGATAAAAAGAGGGCTGAAGAACTTGGAATTCCACCTGGACCACTTTACGCAAAGTTGAAAAGAGGGGAGACGATTTTTTGGAAAGACAAGCTTGTAACTCCTGAAATGGTCCTCGGAGAGATGAAAAAGGGGAGAAAGGTTGTGTACACAGGAGACACGAGACCGTGCGAGAGAACTGTGGAGATGGCGAAGGATGCAGATCTGCTCATCCATGATGCTTCTTTTAGCGAAGAACTCAAAAGTTGGGCGATGGAGAGCGGACATTCCACTGCAAAGGAGGCTGCGGAGATAGCGAAGAGGGCGAATGTGAAAAAGCTTGTTTTGACGCACATCAGTGCGAGGTTCTCCAAAAACGCAGAAACTTTGTTAAGCGAAGCAAAAAGCGTCTTTGAAAACGTAGAAATTGCAAGGGACTTCTTAGAAATCCACGTTTAGCGATTAAAACTTTAAAAAATTAGACGATTAAGGATTGGACTACCAACAACGCCAATGCTATCGCGGACAGCAACACTATGTCGATCCTATCGACTGCGAGGTTCATGATCAAGATTCGTGTCAAAGTATATAAAGCTTTCTCCTATATATAGAATTGTATTGTTACAATCATCATTATCATGGCTTGCGACGATTAAAAACCAAAAAGCTAATATAAACTCTGTTAACCTTTAGGAGAACTCAATCGAGGGGATAACCATGATCTCAAGAAGAAAATTCTTGATACTCGCGGGAGCAAGTGCTATAGCGACAATGTTACCCCTGCAGATCTCTGCGAAAACTCTGAAGAGCGAAAAAACAAGAAGATGGGCAATGGTTGCGGACGTTGAGAAGTGCACTGAATGCATGGAAGAGCTCGTAAAGAAAACTGGCGATAAAGAGGTGAAACCACCTTGCGTTGTTGCTTGCGATAGAGAAAACAACGTTCCGGAGTTTGAGGAAAAGAGTATAGATCCGCAGTGGATAAGGATTGCAAAGTTCAAAAACAGGCATGGAAACGAGTTCTACGCTCCTTTGCTCTGCAACCACTGTGAAAACCCACCGTGTGAACAGGTTTGCCTTACACAAGCGACTTTCAAAAGGAGCGATGGGATCGTAGAAGTTGACATGCATCGTTGCATAGGTTGCAGATATTGCATGATCGCTTGCCCCTACGGCTCGAGGAGCTACAACTTCAAGGATCCTCGTGAAGGGCTTAAGGAAGTGAATCCAAAGGTCCCAATGAGAACACAAGGCGTTGTTGAAAAGTGCACGTTCTGCGTTCATCGCATCGACGATGCAACTGCGAAAGGCAAAGAACCTGAGCCAGCTTGCGTTGAGGCGTGTAGAATTTACGGAAAAAATGCGTTGGTCTTCGGAAATGTCAACGATGAAAAAAGCACGATATCAAAGATTTTGAGGAACAACACAGTCATTCAGCTCAGGGCTGAGTTGGGGACAGATCCCCATGTTTACTACTTGCCGAGGAGGTGATTTTGTGGTTAACGAGATTGATTTCAAGAAAATCGAGGGTTCTTCGCCTCAATACTTTGCGCTCGTCATAGTTCTCGCATTTTTGACTGTGATAGGGATTGTAGCATACATCCTCGACCACGAGTTCCATCTCAGCGGTCTAAGCAACCGAGTCCCTTGGGGTGTTGTTAACGCTGGGATCCCATACTTCATCGGTTTGAGCGCAGGTTCGCTCATCGTCTCAGCCTTAGCTGGGGTTTTCAAAATAGAGCGTTTTAAGGTCTTCAGCAGAACTGCAGCGTTTTTTGCAGCAGCATACATTGTTGCGGCGATCGTAAGCATCGCCTTTGACATAGGAAAGCTCTACCACTTCGCAAACGCGGTTATCTACTTCAACCCGACTTCGATCTTCTCATGGAACGCGTTCTTCTACTCGAGCTACTTCGTGATCTGCGCACTATACTTGCTTGCGCAATTCGAAGAAATGGAAAGGCTGACGAGATTCCTCGCGTGCTTAGCGGTTTTCTGGGCCGTGCTCGTGCACAGTGGCACGGGAGCTATCTACAGCTTCATGTATCCTCGTGAGCTCTACCATTCAGCTTTGACTCCGCCGATGTTCATCGTCTGCGCCATCACCTCTGGACTTGGCTTGCTCATAGCCACGCTTTACTTCACCTTTAAGTTCACGAAACGCGATCTTGAGACAAGGTTACTGAGAGAGCTCGCATTGATCTTTGCAGGTCTCACAGCCGTGCTTGGCTACATGCTCGTAGTAGAAGCGCTTGAAAAAGGCTACATTCCAGCGGTTGCACCAGCGACGAAGTTCGTTTACTTAACTCCAGAACACGGGATCTTCTGGAGCTTCTGGTTGCTCATGATCTTCGGCATAATAATTCCGTTCTTAGTCGTCGTGATCCCAAAGACTGGTTTTGATCCAAGGTGGCTTAGCTTAGTTGGAATCATGCACGCAGCAATGGTCATGGCGGAGCGCTTCTTCCTCATCGTCCCTGGACTAGTTTATCCCTCGGAATACTTACCGGGATACGAAGTCGAGTCCTTGCACACTC
>JBKBUO010000066.1:0-6895 GCA_046290005.1 Archaeoglobaceae archaeon
AATTCGACCAATCGTAACGAGATCCGGATTTTTTGAGCGAGCTTCTTATCGTAAGTTAAAAGAGCATCAAAATTCTTGGCAGAAGCTATTTGCACAGCATCGGCCATATAAATGCCGTGTTTGAAAACATAATTCACAGCATCCATCACGACCTTGAAGCTCATCGGAACTATTTTCAGCTGGTTTAGTTTTGAAAGAAGATGAGATTCGCCGATGAACTTTGAAAAAACGTCTTTTGCATCCTTTATAATCCCTCTTTTCTCGTATTTGTCCAAGACAACTGCAACTTCGCCGACGTTCCAAACTGAAAATCCCAGAGTCAATCTTCCAGAATAGGATTCGTAGATTTCATCGATTCGATCAGTTTCTTGTTCTTTCTATAACATATCTCTTGACCAAAGCGCTTGTGTCAAGATAAGCGCTTTTCAAACTCATCTCTGACCTCTCTCACAATCTCTTCAGCTTTAAATCCTTTGGGTCTCGTTTCAAAGGTATATCTTTTCTCGAAACCGAGCGCTTCGCAAATCCTTTCCAAGAACTCGGATCCCTCATACAAGATCAAGGCTTCTTCGACTACATCGCTTAGACTTCTTTTCTCGAAAGCAAGCTTGCTCTTCAAGCTCTTGACGAGATCTTCCCTCAGCGGGAGCGTAACCTTAACTTTCTTCACAACGTATATACGTATCTACATATATAGGTCTTTCCATTCTCTTCGGGTTCTACTGATAAAATCCCACGACGAAAGATTAAATATTCCAAGGCTTGCTAACGACATGAGAATTGCGATCTTCGGACCTTCAAAACGCTTCCTTTCGGGAATAAGCTACTACACGATTCGATTATCAAACGCCCTCTCAGCTCACGGTGAAGTTAAGGCAATCCCGATGGCATCGAAAGTAATATCTCAAACCTCTTCTCCATTAAATTGGATGAAACTATCGGTAATAGTGGCGACAACTCCTCAAAGATTACAACAGCTATCGCTACTATTAAAAAGCTTAGATTCTCAAGTCCATCTTCCAGACGAAATAATCTTAGTCACAGACAAAGGGAAAAAAGATCTAATAGCCTCGGAATTGAAAAATTCAAGGATTAAAATCGTCGAATCAGATGGAGAAGGCCTTTCAAAGGCAAGGAACAGGGGAATCATGGAATCAATTGGTGACATCCTCATTTTTATAGACGACGACGTCATTTTAACTGATCAGAATGTTTTTTCAAAAGTCCTCGATGCTTTCCAAGATGAAAAAATTGCAGTTTATGGCGTTCAGGTAAAGCCAAGGCTGAAGAATTCAGTTAAGCTTCCAGATCAGTTCAATTGGATCTTCGGATGCACAGACGACGAAGCCTTAAGACCAGTTGGTGCTTTCTTTGCAGTTAGAAGAGAGATCTTTGAAAAAGTTGGAGTTTTTAAAGAGGGACTTGGAAGGAAAAAGAGTAGCTTGATTTCGGGGGAAGAAACAGAGTTTTTTATCAGAGTTGAAAAACTCGGTCTAAAGATCTTTCTCGACAGCTCGGTAAAGGTCCATCACATCGTCACGAATAGGGGTTTGAAATACGTTCTTAGGAGATCTTTTGCCGAGGGAAGGAGTAAGGCAAGATTCAAGGACTACGATCTTTCCGTCGAGAAAAAATATCTCATTCGTTATCTAAAAAGTCCCATAGGGTTAGTGATAAGCGTTATAACTTTGCTTGGATTCATCTTTGAAAAAATTTCGTTAAAAGTAAAAAAACTATGAAGGGGCGATTGCAACACCAAACCCCTATCTAGAGTTGGAAATGCTTTACCAGCAAGCGATGTCATAGTTTTACCTTACCTAAGAGCTTCGCAAAGCGGAGTTGCGCACATTGCAATGAGCTTTGGATTGCCGATAGTTGCGACAAAGGTCGGTGGACTTTCAGAGCTTTCAGAATACAAGGGGTCTTACCTCGTAGATGTAAACGCTGAAAGCATTGCGGAAAGGCTGCAAAAAATATACTTCGATCGTAGTAAAGGCTTTAGTCCACCTGAAAAATTGAGATGGGAGAATTTGGCTAAGAAATGGATAGAGCTTATCGAAGAAGTATCGGGAAGTTAAAATGGCAAAAGTTTCGAGGTAATTGGCGTTAAAACGAAAAAATAAATTGTGCTTTTAGACTTCTCTAAAAGGGATCGAGTCTATGGGATTTTCAAGGATTAACCGAAGCGAAGAAAGTGTTTTAAACCTCCTCGACGAATGTGGTTGTGAAGGTCAGAATAGAGTTCTTCGCAACGCTACGTGAAAAGTTTGGGAAGTCGATAGAAGTTGAGTGCGATGGAACTCTGAAAGACACATTTCTCTCCGCGGGGAAGATCTTGGGGGAGGAGTTTCTGAGAGAGGTTTTTGATGAAAATGGAAAATATCGTGGGGACAGGATGATAACTGTAAATGGTAGGAACATAAAGGATGAAATGATCGAAAAACTCCAAGAAGGGGACAGGATAGCGATCTTCCCGCCGGTGGCAGGCGGATGATAGACAAGGTTCAGATCGAGGTAACGACGAACTGCAATCTTCGTTGCGAATACTGTCTGAAACCAGAGAAAGCGATCGACATCGCAGAAGAGATTGTGGAGAAGCTTTATGGCGTTGCAAAACGCTATGTTCTCTACGGTTTTGGCGAACCGATGCTCAACAAGAATCTTGGGGAGTTTGCGAATTCGCTTGATGGAGAATTGGTTTTGAGCACAAACGCGATGGTCGACGAGCAGTTCTACGAAATTGCGCAACTCTTCGATGTCGTTGGGATCTCGATCGACACAGCTGATTTTAGAAAAGGTCTTGTTCTTGAAAAAGCGATAAAGAAGCTTGAAAAGCTTGAATCACCATTTGCGCAATTTGTTATTCTTGAAGACAACTTTCAAGAATTCTTAGCCCTCGTAAATTCTCTTGCGGAAGAGGGAATAAATGTTCTCGCGACAAACGCGATAGCTCCAAATTCTACGATCTACGAAAAGACCCTCTACTTCGAGGGATCAAGGGTAAACCTCGATCACATCCACTTGACCGAGAGCGAGATAATAGAGATGATTCACGAGCATTTTTACATAGATCCAAGTAGAAAGGAGATTGCAAAAAAAGCTCCGAATTTTCAGGCGATAATTGAAGCAAAACAGAGAATTCTCAAAGCCCAGCAGATAGAAAAAATTGTAGACGAGCTTAAAAATTCGCTTAAAAAGGGGGTTTTTATAGAACCCAAGTTCTTTGGAGAATCCGAAGGAAGGAGTTGCCCTTATAAAAACTCCATCTTCATCAGAGCAGATGGAAAAGTCTCTGCTTGTATAGGGTTTGCCTATGAGCACAAAGAATTCGTAAACAGAAGGCAGAAAAAAGTCGAACCCTTCGTTGCCGGTGATTTGCTTGAGCAAGAAATCGATGAGGTGTTGGAGAATCTGAGGGAATTCGAGAACTCTCGAAGTAGAATGGACTTTCCATGGTGCGGCGATTGTGCACACGTTTTTGGTTGTTGGTTTCTTGAAAACGGAATGGACTGCTATGGGAACAAGCCGTCTTGTTCCGAATGCCTTTACAGCGTTTCCATAGCGAAGTGCCTCGTTTAGAGATTCGGAGAAATCTATTTATTTACCAAAAAACTTTTTTTTCTATGCCTTTGACTCCGATGGAGATCTACAAGCTGTTGCCAAAGACGAACTGCAAGAAATGCGGTGAGCAAACATGCATGAGCTTCGCCTTCAAGTTGCTGAACAGAGAAAAGAAGTTGGAAGATTGCAAACCCTTGTTTGAGAAGAAATACGAGGTTCAGCTGAGAAAACTCCAAGAGATGTTAAAGCCATTGGAAAAGGCAACCGAAACTGGTTTAATCGTGAGAAGTGAGCTTTGCAACGGCTGTGGCAACTGCATCATCGCTTGTCCTGTGCACGTTGAAAAAGATCCTTATGGCGCTGGAATGGGGCGAGGACCGAGGATAATGGACCCAATTTATAGAATAGAGAATGGAAAGCTCGTCATCGTGAACATGCATCTTTGTAGGAGATACGGTAAAAACCGAATTCTTTGCGTTGTTTGTCGTGAAAACTGCCCAACGGATGCGATAAGCTTTTTGGAGGGATAGATATGATTTGCACAGGCTGTTCTTGTCTTTGCGAAGACATAGAAATTCGAGATTCAAAGATCTTGAACGCGTGCGAGAAGGGGTATAAGCACATCTCTCGCATCATCGAATCGAGGGCAAAGAATCGCGTTTATGGGAAAGAAGTCGATGTAGACAAGGCGATAGAAGCTGCGATGGAGCTCTTGAAGTCTGCGAAGAATCCAGCGATCTATGGACTTGATACAACAACTGTGGAAGCGCAAAGGCTTGCAATAAAGATTGCGGAAAAGCTCAGCGGTTACATAGATGACAACTCATCCTTCTGCATGGGCGAATTCGTGGAAGCGATCTTGAGGAAAAAGATCCCCCCTGCGACGCTCGATGAAGTTAGAGATTACGCTTACGTTCTCGTTTACTGGGGAGCAAATCCATATCACAGCATCCCGAGGCATATGTCTAAGTTCACGTATTATCCCCGTGGCGCAAAGCGAAATCGTGGCTACGATGAGGATCGATTCCTTGTTGTTATCGACGTTCGGAAGTCAGAGACTGCGAAGCTTGCGAAGAAAAATGCAAAGTTCATAAAAGTCGATAACGATCTTGACCTCATCGATTCCTTTGAAAAAGCCATTGAGGGAAAAGCTCCAAAATACGACGTTGCAGAAATCGTGAGGGAGATGAAAAAAGCTGATTTTAACGCAATCTTCGGTGGACTCGGGCTTAAGTATGGGTTGAAGGGAAATTACGAGAAATTCTTCGCTTTCTTGAACAAGGCAAACAGTTTTGCACCTCTTTACTTCATCCCCATGGGATTTCATTCGAACATGCGTGGCTTTAACGAAACCCTGTTTGAAGAAGTCGGAGAAGTGAACAAATTCAGCTTCTTTGAAAAGAGAAGCGATCCAAACTTCTCTTTCCCAGAACTGCTCAAAAGCGAAAAGATCGACGTAGCTTTGATCGTTGGAACAGATCCAATCTCTTCCTTGCCCTTCGAGTTTTCTAAGAATATCTTTAAGATAAAGAAAATAGTTTTGGACCCGAGGGAAACCTTGACTGCTAAAAACGCCGAAGTGTCAATCGCTTCTTCTTTTTCAGGAATTGAAAGCGAGGGAACAATGGTTAGGAGCGACGGAGTTCGCATAAAGCTTGAGCCAATCGAAAAAGCTGAGATCGATGACGAATATATCTTAAAGAGGATTCTGAGGGGATTGTGATGATGAGAATTGCGAAACTGTTGAAATTTGAAGCTTTCTTTGTGGTTGCGAGGTATTCCTGGGAGCAAAAAAACGCAATCGTTTACCTTCATCCAGAGTTTGCAAAAAAGGCTGGTATAAAAAGCGACGATGTTGTCTTGATCTCTAAAGGCGAGAGAAGTCTGAAGTTCAGGGTTAAGCTGCTCGAAACCGCTCCGGAAAACGGTGGATTAATTCCGAACTCGATCTTTGCAAACTACTTGCTCGACTTCCAGAACTTCAAGAAGTTCAACGCCTACGTTGAGATCGCTGATGGAGAGGAGAGCAAATTAGATGAGGTGATAAGAATAATGGCGGAGAAGAAGTAGCGAAGTTTCCTTAGGAGCGATCTGCTGAGAGAAAAATAAAAAAGGAGGATTATAAGCGTTTTGCAATACAAAAAGTTTTTTTTATTCGTGTTGAATTCAACACATGGATGTAACGCTCGATAAATTCTTCCCCCTTTTTGAAGCAGAAGAAGATCGCGACTTTTTGAGGATGAAGGAGATCGATTTTTATCACAGAAAGCTGATCGAGGAGTTTGAGAAAGCCTATAGGGTTGCGGAACTCGCAAGGAGCAAGTGTCTTGATCCAGAGCCAAAGGTTGAAATTCTCATCGCAAAGGACATGGCTGAAAGAGTAGAAAAGCTTGTCGGAATTGAAGGAATCGCAGCTAAAATCAGGGAGCTTGAAGAGAAAGGGGTTCCGAGGGAGAAAATATGCTTCACGATTTCCGATGAGATTATCGAGGGCAAGTTTGGGGAATTCGAGAAGGTTGTTGCAATCGACAAAGCGATAAGGACAGCGGTTGCGATAATGACCGAAGGAGCGGTTGCAGCTCCGATAGAGGGAATTGCAAAGGTTTCTTTAGGAAAAAATAGCGATGGTAGCGATTTTTTGAAAGTTTACTATGCTGGTCCCATAAGAAGCGCAGGCGGAACTGCACAAGTCATCTCTGTCCTAATCGCAGACTACGTGAGAAGAAAATTGGGAATAGGTAGATACATACCGACTGAGGAAGAGATTCTACGGTATT
This sequence comes from Archaeoglobaceae archaeon, assembly GCA_046290005.1. Taxonomy (GTDB): domain Archaea; phylum Halobacteriota; class Archaeoglobi; order Archaeoglobales; family Archaeoglobaceae; genus WYZ-LMO2. The sequence continues at coordinate 6,339 of JBKBUO010000066.1, forward strand.
GCGAGGAAATCCAGCTCTACAGGAGGGTTGCAAATCTCCAGTATTTGCCGAGCGACGAAGAGATAAGGTTGATCGTTTCAAACTGCCCAATCTGCATAGATGGTGAGGCAACAGAAGAAGTAGAAGTCTCTGGATACAGGAACTTGCCCCGCGTGGAGACGAACAGGGTTCGAGGAGGTATGGCGCTGATAATTGCAGAGGGAATCGCTTTGAAGGCGCCGAAGTTGAAGAAGATGGTCGATGAGCTCGAGATAGACGGCTGGGCTTGGCTTGAGAAGTTGATGAAGAAAGATTCGAGCGAGGAAATGGATTTGAAGCCGAGGAGCAAGTATCTCTCAGATATCGTCGCTGGAAGACCTGTGCTCAGCCATCCGTCGAGGAAAGGTGGCTTTAGGTTGAGGTATGGGAGGGCGAGGAACTCTGGATTCGCCACCGTTGGGATAAACCCAGCGCTCATGGCTCTCGTAGACTTCATCGCGATCGGAACCCAGCTAAAACTCGAACGCCCGGGAAAAGCTGGGAGCGTCGTTCCGGTTACGAAGATCGAAGGTCCGACG
>JBKBUO010000067.1:0-6757 GCA_046290005.1 Archaeoglobaceae archaeon
GTGGAGTCAATTTTTTCAATTTGGGGCACATAGTTTCGAGTCTTTCTCAAATCCCATCTCAACTTAAAAATCCTGTTATGTGGCCTTTGTTGATTTCCATGCCCTTCCAGTTTCAGGGATTCATGGGACTCGAGAGCTTTTTTGACAACGAGATGTACACCTTCTGGATCCTCAACTCACTTTACTGGATAGCTTGGATAAACTTCTACATTGCTGTTTTTAACTCTCTGCCAGCTATTCCACTCGACGGTGGAAGAGTTTTTCAGGAAACACTTTCTGCGATTATAAGAAGGGAAAAGCTCGTGAATCAAATTTCGAAAGCCATGGCTATTTTCATCTTCGCCTCCTTTGCGATGATGATCTTGGTTCCCAACTTAGGGTATCTGAGGCCATGAGATGCAAGAAGTGCGCAAATAAAGCGGTCGTAAGCCTAAGGGCGTATAAAATTGCGCTTTGTGCAGATTGCTACTTGGAATTCTACAAGAGAATGGTTCAGAGGTCGATAAAAAAACACAGAATTTTTATAGAAAACGATAAAATCCTTTTGGCAGTTTCTGGCGGAAAAGACAGCTCTGCTATGGCATCTGTGCTTAGCGACATTGGTTACAGTTTCGAAATGCTCTACATAGATCTTGGAATTGGTAATTACTCCGAGGAGTCGAGGAGAAAAGTCGAAGAGCTTGCAGATATCGTAGAAAAAAACCTACACGTCATAGCTCTGCGAGATTACGGATTTACGATCCCCGAAGTAAAGGGCAGAATTTGTTCGGCTTGTGGAACTGTAAAAAGGTATATAATGAACAAGTTCGCAAGGGAAAATGGTTTCACAGTAGTTGCGACTGGGCATACAGCGGAAGACCTTGTTTCTTTTTACTTGAAAAACGTTGCTGGTGGACAAAAAGAATATGCAGAGAAACTCTTACCAAGGATCGAGCCATTTGATGAGAATGTGGTTGCAAGGGCTAAGCCTTTGTTTGAGATGAGCGAGAAGGAGAACATGCTTTTTGCAATCATTAAGAAGCTCCCATTCAAAAGCGATGAGTGTCCATTTGCTCCGCAACCAGAGTGGAAGGAAATTGTCTACGGGATCGAACATAAAAAGCCGGGCTTCGTTAAGAATTTCCTTAGGGGACTTGTAGTAGAAACTAAGAAGCCATTGGAAACAAAGCACTGTTCGATCTGTGGTGAAGTTTCAATTGGAGAAATTTGCTCATTTTGCAAAATAAGGAAAAAATTCTCGAAATCTCTTTGAAAGTCTTTGTCAGTTGAGATCATTTGCAGATAGCATAGACGATTATTGGCGAAGTCTTCACACCATCAAGTTCCGCCCCTTCGTTAAGGTAGTATCTACCCGGGGACGTAAATTCCCGCTTACCTGCTGGATTCAACGCAGTTTCGATCGTGATCGTTAGATCTCCACTCTCGGATAAAGTCCAAGAAATGTGCTTCGCTTTCCCCGTTGTCGTTATGCTCACACTACCAGCCGTTGCGGAGTAAGAGACTATGTTGAACTCTCCCGGGATCACGTCTTTAACAGTTGAGTTTTCCTTTGGATTCTCAACGGAAATCACAAAGGTCCAAGTCTCCTTTGTGTGCGTTTTTACAACAGTTTTACCGCTGAGAAGAGTTTTGCTTATCTTCGGCTTTGTAACATTTTCAACTAAAATCTCTGAAGAACAAACTGTCAAAATTTCTGCGCTACCATTTTCAAATTCAGCAGAAATTGTAAATTGAACGTAGTAAACCCCGGCTGGAAGTGAAACCCTTGCAACGATCTCTTTCATGCTGCTCGGGGCGAGATCGAATTCCCCATTTTTGATCTCGATGCCGTCGATCTCTTCTGTCAAGGATACGGTAGCGTGGATACTTTCGTTCATGTTGTTGTAGATCCTAAGGATAGTCCCCTCCCACACATCGCTTCCACATCGAATAGTTATACGCACGTTTTCGCATGTGTAGCCAATATACGCATCTTTTGGCTCCACTACCGCGTTTCGGTTCTCTCTTTCAGCGTAGTAGCTGTTGAAATCTGAATTTAGCTGAAACGCCATCGCTAAGGCGATCAAAATCAGTCCAAAAACCAAAAACTTCAAGTTCTCCACCTCTTTCTAATTTTTACAACTTCATTTTCAAAACTACCTAAAAAGTAGATTGCGAAAAGCAGAAGAGCTATTTCTAAGTCCATCACGAGAATCGGCAGATAGGGATGGATGCTAAGGGCGTCGATGAGCTCCGTTGGTAAAATCGGAACATACTTCGCCACGGAGATCTTCTCTGTATAGAGACTCGTATCTTTTGGAGCGTGGATCTCGACTTCAAGGATCTTCTTTTCTCCCGGGTAAAGAATAAACGTGTCTTCGAGCTTTAAGTTTGGACTTTCAGATGAGACTCGGTAGTAGTATGGATAGGAGCCTTTGTTCTCAAACTCAACCTGTCTCGAAAAAGTTTCTCCAGGAAGAACCCAGTCCTCTCTTAAACCACCAGCCGAGGTCGTTCCATAGCTTATCGCTCTTTTTTCAAACGCAACGACGTTTGCGAGTGAGAACATCGTTAATATGAGTAGTGAAGAGACTACGAACAAAGTCTTCGCCTTTATCCTAAGGTGTTTCCCACTTTTCTTCTTTTTTTCGCCTTTACCAATCAACAAAAGCCCTAAAAAGGAGAATAGGAAGAATAGGAGCAACTTGTTCTTTGCAAACGTGCTTTCAAGAACTTCAACTCCGTTTCCAAGGGGAATGTTGATAGGATCTCCGTTAAAACTCAGAATTTTGCCTGCAATCTTTTCTTTGGCAACAATCTCTTTTCCCGCAAACTGATCAGTAGCGATGTTGCTGTCTCCTTTTGTTACATATCCTTCACTGGTCTCTTTCACGATTCTATGGCAAATCCATTCCCCATTGGAGTTAAAAACGATTATGTCTCCGACTTCGAAATCTCTATCGAATATGTTTATAAAAACAAGGTCATTTTTATTGAGCTCGGGGCTCATGCTATCTGACTTTATGTAAGCGATGAGCAGAGGAGCGTTAAGGATTAGGCTGACTAAAGACAGCAGAACAAAAAATGAAAAAATTAGCAAAATTACTCTTTGTAACATCTTCACTCTGGGCAACTACCCGCGTGTGCAACTACCGTTATCTGCCCATTTACCATGCTTCCTTGGGTGTAGCCATTGCTGTTGATCACGAAGCCAACCCACGAAGAGCTTCCACCTTCAATGAACATGCTCACCGAGGTGTCTGCGTTCCCTGGAGTCGTGTGTCCATAGACGTCGTCTGGTGAGTAGAGCTTGAGAATTCTCGCAACATTACCACTCGCTGAAACTTCTACGCAGATCCCATCGTAGCCACTATCGCTTTCCCAGAGATCGTTAGAAACTTCGAACACCTGATCGAACGCATACGTTGTGTTCGGGCTCACTCCTTTACCACCGCCGGGGTAGTTTGGATTGTACTGCGAGAAGTCGAAGTAGATCTTACCATCCACGTTGATGTATGCATAAGGCTGTATTGGCGTTAAATCGATGAACTCTTGGTCATCTGCAACGACTGCGACGGTAAAGTTTCTTTCTGCATCGTAGCTCCTAAAGTCAGCTCCTAAGCCGAGGAGTGAAACCGCCAATCCTGCACTTAGAAGGAGTAAGAGAAGCTTCGTCATTGTCGCACACCTCCACAAGCTCCATTGTAGTCTGGTTCAGCGTGGATTGCAAGTGTTCCATTGAGCCATGCGGTCGCAACCGAAGTTGGACCGGTTAGATCCATTCCTATCTCCTTAACTTCGTTCGGAGCTAAGCAGAAAACTATGCTTTGGCTTGCAGTGTCGGAGTTGTAGGCTACGATTCCACCTATGTAGTTGCTATAACATATGTTTCCAGTTGGGTTTGCTGGATTATCCTTGCAGTATAGCTCCACGTTTTGGTTGCTCGACGCTATGGTGACCACTATATTTCCATATTCTGAGTCGTTCTCCCAGAGATGGTTCGAAACTCCAAAAACTTTATCGAAGTTGTATTCACTCTTCGGGCTAATTCCCTTTCCTCCTCCACTGTAGTTGGGATTGTTCTCCGAGAAGTCGATCACGAGCATTCCAGCGCTGTTTATGTAAGCGTATGGTTGCATTGGAGTCAAGTCGATGAACTCTTGATCATCCGCAACTATCGCAATGTGAACGCTTCGCTGTGCTGTGTAGTCGCTAAAGTCTGCCCCAATCCCGAAGGCAAGCAGAACTGCTGTGCTCAACAGCAGTATTCCGATCCCTTTTTCAAACATTTTTTCACCTCTTTTTTTGCAGTCTCAACTGCTTTCACAGTTCTCGACCGCTAAAATCTCGTGAACCTCAAATTAGATAGTTATTTGCAGTTAATGCTCGTGTAAAGCAAATTTAATGCGTTTCAAGCAAGCATTAACCGTTTTTAATTTTTATTTTCTGGGTCAATACATTTATTGCTGAGCTACATCCAAAAATCGCTGAAGCGACTATTAAGCCGAAACTATTAAAAATGAACCCGAGGAAAAGCATTAGAATCGATAGAGACAAGTAGTAGACGCTCCAAGGGATATCGAATTTCTTAACAGTCTCTACATACATCTTGAGGTCGTCAGGTAGGTTTATCAAGATGATCTTGCCCAGTCTTTTGTCGTATCTTACGATACCTTCTTTCTCAAGCCGGGGTAGATGGGTTTGCATTAAGCTCACATAAACGGATTTACGCGATTTGTAATTCACTTCTTTGTTTTCCAGAGATAAAATTCCCGAAATTATCTCATCAACGCTTGCTTCTCCGCCGTTTTCCAAGAGCTGTTCTAAAATACATTTTCGCCTTGGGCTAAGTAGTGAACTCATATTTTTTGATTTATGATGAGTGAATAAATAGACAAGAGAAACGAGGTTCTTAATGGAGGATAAGTATCTCAAATACTTATCTCTGATTAGCAAGCCATAATACCTGAGATGTTCGAAATGAAACTATGAAAGTGAGAAGACATAAATTATCTAGGATGATAATGGCTCTTTCGCTTGTTTGTGCACTGTTTTTAGGCTTCTTTTTCATCCAGGCGGTTTTATCTCCAGATGCTGTAGAGAAAAAAGTCTTAATTGGGGAATACACTCAAGTTGGACGTTTAGATTATTCTGCAAAGCTGAAGCCAAACCTGATCTATGGCAAAGACGAGATCAACAGAAACGAGGTTCTTTACTCAGCACTTCTCAGTGAGATGGAAGTTATTTACTCCTACTCTCTCTCCCCACCTCCAGAAAAGCTAAATGGCAATTATAAGATCACGATACTGCTAAGCCCCGCAAAAGGTGGGTGGGAAAAAGAATTAAGGGTGTATAAAGGCGAGATCTCCCAATCTTCCTTTGACGTCTCGATTCCAATCGACTGGAATTTGATAGTTGCGATGTGGAAGGAGATTGAAAACGAGACCAAATACGATTTTGGAGATCCTAACGTCAAGCTCATTGTGGGTATAAGCATAAATTGCTCTTTGTTCGGTTCAAACATTGAAGAGAGGTTTCTTCAGACTTCCAACATAACTTACGGAAAAGTTATCTCTTTCTCAGAAGCTGATAAAAGTAAGAGAGATGCAGTTTATTATAAGATCAGCTCTGTGAATACCATGAGCGTTTTGGGCTTCCCCATTGAAGTAAGAGGTGCTAAATTGATATTTGGAGTCCCATTCTTGGCTTTTGCGAGTCTTTTCGGAGCTCTTTGCGTTGTGGAAAGAGGAGAACTTGCGAACTCTCTCTCGAACAGAAAGAAGAAGTCTTTTGAGAAGAAGTTCAGAAACAGAATCGTCGATATTTTAGAATTCCCAGAATGCTCCAAGACTTTCCGTGTTTTGAGCTTGAAAGACCTTGCAAAGCTTTCATACGAGCTTGAAAAACCGATATTGAAGGTGAAAGGCACCTTTGCGGTCGTGGATGGAGATAAAGTCTATGTTTATGATGATTATAACAATATTATAGGTAGAAAGAAATAAATACTTTGGAAACTTCACTTCTTCTTGCGGGGAATCAGTGGAAGTGATGTGAATGAACCCGAGGAGATCCAAATATGAGATTGTGTCGGAAATTTTAAAGGTCTCGAATATCCCCGAAGGGGCGAACGTAACAAAGATCGTATATTCTGCTAACCTAAACTTTAGGAATGCCCAGCAAATTATCTCAGAGCTTTTAGAAAACGGCTTGTTGGAAGCGGTGGATGGAAGTGGTAAAACGAGGTATAGAACTACGAGAAAAGGGATCGAATTCATAAATCGATACGACGCTCTCGAATCGGTTCAGCACTTCTAATTTTTGGGTATTTTTGGACAAGAAGAGTGGGCGTAGAGGGGGTGTAGAAATAATTAAAATTTCGTCAAACTCTTATTATGGATATCTCGAAACTGAGATTCATCGATGGACTGATCCCAGTCGTAGTTCAAGACGTGAACACGAGAGAAGTGCTCATGGTTGCTTACGCGAATGAAGAAGCCTTGAGGAAAACATTGGAAAGCGGTTACGCTTACTACTGGAGTAGGAGCAGAAATAAGCTATGGATGAAGGGAGAAACGAGCGGGAACACGCAGAAGATCGTAGAAATTCGAGTTGACTGCGATTGCGATACCTTATTATACTTGGTTGAACAAAAGGGGAACGCTTGCCATACTGGGAACAGAACTTGCTTCTTCAGGAGGTTGGGAGATGAGGATAGTTGTTGATACAAGCGTCGTAGTCGCTGGAAGGCTTTTAGAATTCATGGAAAAGAACGAAGTAG
>JBKBUO010000006.1:0-33160 GCA_046290005.1 Archaeoglobaceae archaeon
AAGGGCTCGCAGAGATAGAGAAGATAGTAAGCCTCGCGAAGGAAAAAAGTATAAGGGTTGAGTTCTCCGGGAAAAGACCGGGAATCGAGGAGATAAAGCTTGCAAAGGGTGGCGAGATAGACAACATGATACGTGAAGTTGCAAGGGAAAAAAATGCCGTTCTTTTGACTTCAGACAGAGTTCAAAACCTCGTTGCCAAGGCGAAGGGAATAGAGACGATTTACCTCAAGCCAAGAGTCATAAGACCTGAGGATACGAAGATAATGTCCTTTTTCACTCCCGACACTGCGAGCGTTCATCTCCGTGAGGGAGTTCCCCCGATCGCAAAGCGGGGCAAGATTGGTAATCTAAAAGTCGTGAAGTTGGACGAGAAAGAAATGAGCTACGAAGACCTCCTCGAGATTGCGGAAGAGATAATCGAGGCTGCGAAGCAAGATGAAGAGAGCAGTATAGAAATAGAACGAAAAGGTGCAACAGTTGTTCAACTTCGAGACCTCAGAATTGCAATCGCAGAAAAGCCTTTTTCTGACAGAATGGAGATAACCGCGGTGAGACCGATTGCGAAGGTTAGCATAGACGAATATGGTGTAAGCGAAGAGCTAAAAAAGAGAATTGTGGAGAGACAAAGAGGAATTCTGATCGCCGGTCCTCCAGGCGCAGGAAAGTCGACGTTTGCAGCGAGTGTCGCAAACTATCTGCTGGAAAAGGGTTACGTTGTCAAGACAATGGAAAGCCCACGGGATTTGATGGTTAGGGACGAGATAACGCAATACGCTCCACTTGAAGGCGATATGAGTCTCACAGCGGACATTTTACTTCTTGTCAGACCAGACTACACGATCTACGATGAGCTGAGAAAGACTTCGGACTTTCAAGTCTTTGGAGACATGCGTCTTGCGGGAGTTGGGATGATAGGTGTAACTCATGCCACGAGACCAATAGATGCGATCCAGAGGATGATCGGTAGAGTTGAGCTCGGCATAATCCCGCAAGTCGTTGACACCGTGATATTCATCGAGGCTGGGAAAATAGCAAAGGTTTACGAGCTCAGTTTCACAGTAAAGGTTCCAGAAGGTATGTTTGAAGCGGACCTCGCGAGACCTGTGATCGAAGTCAGAGACTTTGAAACGAAGAAGGTAGAATTTGAAATCTACACCTATGGAGAGCAAGTCGTCGTGATGCCAGTTGAAAGCGATGAGAAGTTAAAAAAAGCCATTTCAGACAGGTTTTCACAGATTCTCGACGACTTTGAAGTAATAGTCTCAGGTAAGAGGGCAATAGTGAAGGTTCCAGAGGAGAAGATACCAAAGATACTTGGGAAGAAGGGAAAAAGAATAAAGAAGCTCGAAGAAGATTTGAGGGTTTCAATAGACTTAGTTCCAAAGGAAACTGAAGTAAGCTTGGAGGTCGAGGAGACTGAGAAGCACTATGTGATCTACGTCAAGGGTTTAGAAGGTAAAACCGTTGAAATCTACGCGGACGACGAATACCTTTTCTCAGCGCTAGTGAACAAGAGCGGAATCGTGAAGGTTAAGAAGGACAAGGAGTCTGGGAGAAGCCTCAGAATTGCGCTTGCAAGGGGCGCGAAGATAAGGGCGAAGGTGGTCGATTGAGGCTAATCTTTGCCTTTATATTTTTACTCGTTAATCTGCTTTCCATTTTTTCTATAAGAAGCTTTGAGTCCGCGGGGATGGTTGTGTTCGAAAACCCCTCTGATGTTTCAAACTCTTTAATTTACTTTGCCTTGATCTTAGCGTTCACAGCGGTGTTGCTGTTTATCTCGAAAACTAAGGTGAACATTTTGCCAGCGATGATATACACGCTTACTTTTCTCGCAATGTTCTACGCCCTTCTCCCATACTTCGATTTGCTTGCCATTGCCATTTCCTTTGCAATAACTTTTTTACTGGTAAAAAAGCCACACTGGATTGTTATAAACATTTCCGCCTTTCTACTTTCAGTTGGAATAGCGACGATGTTTGGGATCAGCTTAGCTCCAATCCCCGTGATCGTTCTCCTTGTAATTCTCGCGATCTATGATGCGATTTCCGTTTACAAGACAAAGCACATGATAAGCTTGGCGGAGTCGGTGAGTAGGATAAACGCTCCAATGCTTTTTGTGATCCCAAGAGGGAACGAGAAGATGATGATCGGAGTGGGGGACATTGTTCTCCCCACCATTTTGGCAGTGTCAGCCCAGAAGTTCGTTGATGCCCCAATGATTGCGTTCATCAAAATTCCTGCACTTTTTACTATCTTTGGTGGTTTGATTGGACTTCTTCTGCTGATTTACTTCGTAGAAAAAAAGAAAGGGACTCATGCGGGCTTGCCCTTCATAAATTCGGGTGCAATTCTTGGATTTTTCGCTTCCCAATTCATTTGATATACCTTAAGCCTAAAAAGCAGACTTTCAGACCATTGCTGTGGTTGCAAGAAATCCTTTCAAAGCCAGAGATCGACGCGAGTTGAGCGCTAAAACTCAAGGCAATCCTAAGAAAAAAGATTTCGAAAAATCGCCAAGTAAACGATCCATGGAGAGATGCGCTTTGGGTAGGGAAAAAGTTCTTAAGCGGATCTAAACTTCTTTCATGAGCTCCTTGATCACATGCTTTACACTCCTCGTATTTGTTGGAGCGATCCTAATACCATCGATGCTCGTTTTCAAGATTTTTCAAGGAACGGATTTCACAGTGGAGCTCATAGCTTCGATTGCTACAATCGCTTTAGCCCTCTTGATTTCGGAAAATCTAAAGAGGAGGAGGTTTGGGAGTCTTGGAATTAGGGAGCTTATCGGAGGAGATCGTTTCTACGTTCGAAGATCCGAACTTCGTGATAAGGGGGAAAACAGGGAGATCAGAGGAGATGCCAACGAAAGGTTTAAAAAATGATGAGAAATTAGTTCATGAAACTCGTCTCCCTTTCTCCGCTACCGAAAACTCTTTTGGAAACCTTATTAGGCGATGCTTTTGACGAGATCTTGGTTTTTAGCGAGTTTGAGGAAGATAAGATAATTGAGGCGCTTGAAGACGCTGACATAGTGCTCGGGGATTATACGTTTAAGATCCCGATAAACTCAAGAATGCTGAGGGCGATGAAAAAGGTTAGGCTTATCCAACAACCATCCACTGGTTATGACCACATAGATGTGGAAACTGCAAAGGAGCTTGGCATAAGGGTTGCAAATGTCGCGGGGGTTAACGCATTGAGTGTAGCTGAGCACACGATAATGGTTTCTCTCGCATTGCTGAAGAAGTTGATATACGCAAACAGAAGGACTTTTGAGGGATTTTGGGCTCAGGAGGAGATGTTTACCCTTGGTTGTTACGAACTATACGGTAAAACTTGGGGGATCCTTGGCATGGGAAGACAAGGGAGAGAGGTTGCGAAGAGACTCCATGGTTGGGGTGTTAGGATAATCTACCACGATCTTAGGAAATTCGATGAAGTCGATGCTGAGTTTGTAGACTTCGATACCCTTCTTCGAGATTCTGATGTTTTAAGCATTCATTTACCATTGACCGAAAAAACGAGAAAGATAATTGGAGAGAAAGAACTTAGGAGCATGAAAAGCTCTGCAATACTGGTTAACGTTGCGAGGGGAGAAATAGTCGATGAAAAAGCGATTGTGAAGGCTTTGAAGGAAAATTGGATCGCCGGAGCTGCGTTGGATGTCTACGAAAAAGAGCCCGAGGTGAGCAGAGATTTGCTCGAACTCCGTGATAAGAACTTGATCCTTACGCCTCACATCGCGGGAGCGACGAATGAGGCAAGGCTTAGGATAATAAGTTTTGCCATCGAGAACATTCGCAGAGCTCTGCGTAACGAGGAAGTTTTAAGCTTGGTCACTTAGCAACCCCTTTATTTCATCCATTAACCCCTCTTTTTCTAAAAAGTCGAGCGAGAGGATGAACTCATCTTCGACCTCTCTCTTTGTGCCAACGACTAAGTAGCGATCCCCGTTTATTACTTCGATCTCACCACGTGCAACAATTGTCTCGCCTTTGAATGCTTGCCCGACAAAGGTGTGTGTGAAGCATAGAATTCCTTTTACGCTACGATCTAAAGCGTAGAAAGCCGGATAGTCGAAGATGAATCTGTCTTCGACAACCTTTGCAACTATGGTAGTCTTTGCAACCTTTTTCCCCGGTTCTTCTGGAATTCCGTTGTCTATCTCATCGTAACCACGAACGTATAGAAGGTCAAAATAGGTTTCACCAAGAAACGCTCTGTGGAATTTTCTCTTCTCCTGTGCAACAAAAACGTCGAATGGGAGTGTTATCTTTCTCTTTTTGTAGATGAATTCCCAGGCATCTTTGTCGAGGTCTTGAAGTTCCCCTTTTTCAAGCCCTTTTTTGAGTTTTTCTCTTGCCAAGAACCACCATTTTCCATAGACAATGAAATCCACGTCGGATTCTTCGCTTCTGAGCCCTATGAGCCTTGAACCAGTGACACCCATTTCGTTTCTTGGCACGTTGCTGAAGAAGTTTACTATTTTTTCCAATTCTGGATCTTTCAGCTCTTCGAGTCTCTCTTCTGGTTTAAAAACTTCCTCTACTCTTTTTAGCGGAACTCGGAATATGTTTCCATCAAAGAATTCACTGGAAACCGGATGTTTTATAGCTTCTTCGTGTGAGAGTTTTTTAAACCTCTTTCCATCCTTTATCCTTTCGCCTTTGGTGTCCGGAGAGTATCTGAGAAAACACTTCACCTTCTCGTCGTTCTTATAGCCAAGAACCGAGAAGTAGTTCTCTCCGACTCTTATAAAATCTCTAAGGCGTATAGGTCGCATAGACCCTCTTTATCTCCTTCGCCAGAGCTCTTTCTCCATCTCTCCTCAGGATTTTCCCGTCTAAAAGCTTTATTCTGTGGATTCTGAACTTCTTTCTATCGAATTCAATCGTCTCCCCGATTATGAACTCTGTTTCACCATCGAAAAGAGCCTTGTAAGGAGTCGTGACCGATCTTTTGTGTAGGCTGAACCTGACATATACTTCCCCAACGTTCCTAAACCATACTGCGAAAGCGTCTTTTGCTTTCGAGAACTCAACGACTCTGCCATCTTTTAGCTGAATCGCGGTAACTCTTCCAATCTCACTACCTTTTTCGAGATCGACGATCATCTCAGCGTCTTTTACTATCTCCTCATCTTCTCCGATCGTTATCTTCCCAATCTCCGTCTCTGAGCCAGAGCTGAAAATAGCTTTTAACTCTAAGAGCTTTTTTGGAGCAACCTGAGAGTGAGATCCACAATTAGAGCAGCGGTAAAGTCCTTCTTTCACGACCTCGTGTGTCGTAATTTCTCTGCACGCATCGCAGTAGATTTCCATGGGTAAAGAGTTGCATATTTCATAAAAAACTTTGGTGACCGACGGGTTAAAGGCTTTGCACAACGATACTTTTAAATAGCAAAATGAGACTGCAACGTGAAGGAGGTTGTGAGATGTCCGTCCGTCCTTTGGATGTCTTGAACAGATCTCTAAAATCTCCAGTGATAGTTCGATTGAAAGGTGGGAGAGAATTTAGGGGAACCCTCGATGGCTATGACATTCACATGAACCTTGTTCTCTTAAACGCTGAGGAAATCCAGGGAGGAGAAGTCATAAAGAAAATAGGGAGTATAATAATAAGAGGGGATACCGTCGTTTTTATCTCGCCATCGACAGGTGGTGATTGATGTCCGATGGAACAGCTTCGATGGGAAGAAGAAATAGGAAAAGAGTGCACGTGCGATGTAGGAGATGTGGTAGAAACTCTTTCCACTGGAGGAAGGGATACTGCTCCGCCTGTGGATTTGGGAGGAGCAAAAGGCTCAGGAGCTATAGCTGGGTAAAAAAGACGAAAGATAGCAACTAATGTGCGGAATAGCTGGCGCTTACAGCGAAAACTCCCTTGCAGGGAGATACGTTTATTACCTCTTATTCTCTCTACAGCACCGTGGTCAGGAATCCGCTGGAATAGCTTTTTGGAAAGGAAATCTGGATTACAAAAAAGGGATGGGGCTTGTTTCTGAAGTCTTTACTGAAAAAGATCTGCTCTCAGCGAACGTCGCAGTGGGTCACGTGAGATATTCCACCGCTGGCTCCTCAAAAATCGAAAACGCACAGCCATTCATTGTGAAGTCCAAGGTTGGAAACGTTGCGGTGACGCACAACGGAAACCTCGTGAACTATCTCGAGCTTCGAAAAGAGCTTGAGAACGAGGGCGGGGTTTTCACAACAGATACGGATTCCGAAGTAATAGCACAGCTTTTTTCAAAACTGCTCTTGAGCGAAGGGGACTTGGAAAACGTTTTGAAATCGCTGAGTGAGAAGCTCGTTGGCAGTTATTCCTGTGTTATTATGGTTAACGAAAAACTCATTGCATTCCGTGATCCTCTTGGTTTTCGACCGCTTTGTGTTGGAGAAACCGAAAACGGCTATGTCGTGTGCAGCGAAAGTTGTGCAATCGACGCAATCGAGGGCAAATTCATCGCAGACGTAAAGCCAGGGGAGGCGGTGATAATAGAGAACGGGGATCTAGAATTCTTGAAGTTCGCAGATTGCAAGAAAAAGGCTTTCTGCATCTTTGAATACATATACTTCGCACGTCCAGATTCGATCATCGATGGTGTGAGTGTTTATAAAGCGAGAAGGGAGATGGGGAAAACGCTTGCAGAAGAATCACCAGCAATCGCAGACTTCGTTTCCGCGGTTCCAGACAGCGGAATCACCGCAGCAATAGGCTACGCGATGAAACTCGGATTACCATACATGGAGGCGTTGATAAAGAACAGGTACGTCGGTAGAACTTTTATCATGCCGAAGCAAGAGCTGAGGGATCTCTTGGTGAGGATGAAGGTGAACGTGATAAGGGAGAACGTTGAAGGAAAAAAAGTGGTTCTCGTCGACGACAGTATAGTTCGTGCGACGACCTCGAAGAGAATCGTAGAGATGCTGAAGAAATCTGGAGCGAAAGAGATTCATTTTCGCGTGGGAAGTCCGCCAATAATTGCACCATGCTATTTTGGCATAGACATGAAGACGAGAGAAGAACTCGTTGCTTCGAAGCACTCCATAGAAGAGATAAGGAGAATGCTTGCTGTCGAAAGTCTCAGCTACCTGAGCTTACCCGGTCTCTTGAATTCGGTGAAGAAATTGGGTGGGGAAGGCTTTTGCATCGCTTGTTTGACTTCACGCTATCCAGTCCCAGTTCCCGGGGAGTTATCGGATCATGTAGGGGAGCCAGAGGATTAGTAGCAGAGCTATGAAGAGTAGGAACATGAAGATCGTAAAGTTTCTCTGCCTCTTTCTTTCCTTGTCGAGCCTTTCCTTGCACTCATCGCCACAAACGAATTTGTCCGCTTCAATCGCCTTTCCGCAAACAACACAATGCCTATGAGGGACGAGAACCATAATCGCAATATCCTGCTGGAATAAAAAGATTACTCAAACCTCTCCATCGGGAAGAACTCGGTTATGTCGATCAAGACTTCGTTTCTATGTATTATTACGTAGTTCCTTGCGATGAAGAGTGGTTTTTTAACTTTCATTTCCTCCGCAAGCGTCTCATCCCGTATAATCTTTCCCCACCTTATCTCTCTCCTCGCCTCTATCCTGTGTTTCTTCATTATCTTTCCAATAGGAATGTCTGCACGCATCAGATCCTCCCTAAAGCCGTTTGCAAGCCTTCTCAGCGGGGTAAAAGATACCGCTTTTGCGTAAATTATACCTTTAGATTTGAGATAAACGACTCTGTAGTTCACGTCATCACCTTCTCGAATTCCAAGGCGTTCTGCAACTTCTCTATCTGCCTTTACAACTCTCTGGGTGACAGTTTCAACAATTACTTGGCTTTGTGTTACCGCTTCGATTATCGATGTTATGGATCCGTCGGTTGTCAGCAGAATTCTGTGCAAAGCGTTCATAGCTCTTCGACTTCGTTTATGGGCTTTCCATCTTTTGTTATCGGCGCAAGATAATCTAAGAACCTCTGGAATGGGACGTTTATCAATCTGAAAGTCACTTTTAAGGGTGAAAGCGCAACGTTTTCGTCGCAGAAGTTTATCCTTGAGACCGTTGCTGTCTGTTTGTTCAGAAAAACCACGGTTTCATTTCCTTTTTTTCCACGTAGAAGCTCAGTTCTTGCTGTATCCAATATCTTTTGTCTTTTTAACAACTCTTTAAACTGCTTAAGATCCCTCGCAACTGCGAAGACTCTACCATTCTCAATTTCGATCTTCGCGTCTGGAAATAGATTCCTAATCGCCTTTACGACCTTCTCCTCTTCCTCCGTTGGATGGACGAACGTTTCTATCTCGACTTCAACGCTTAGCAATTTCTGGAGTAGAGCTCTGATCTTTTCTCTAAAACTCTCTTGGTCTCCTGTGTTCTCTATTGTAAAGTCCGCAATCTCTATAGCTTTTTTTAGTCCCCAAGATTCTTCTCTTCTATCTCTCTCTTTCAGTTCTTCCATTGTTGCAACGTCATCGCTTCTCTTTCTTGTTCTCGCCCTTTGAAATCTAACTTCGATTGGAGCATCGATCGCAATGAGAACCAAGTTCCCGAATGTTTTTTTCAAAGCTAAGACTTCAGCGATGCCACGAATACCATCGACAAGCACGACTGGGTAGTGAGCACGAATCATTGGAATGCATCTCTTTGCGATCGCATCCATCCCTTCTTTCTTCCTAAGCTCGTCCGCCAATTTTCCGAGGTTTTCCGCGTTTGGCTCGATACCTTGCTTGATTGCTAATTCTCTTATTACGTCCCCCATCGTCACGACTGGAATCCCAAGCTCTTTCGCAACCTCTGCTGCAGTACTCTTCCCAGCCAAGGGGTAACCAACGAATGCTATGATCATCTTCTTTCTTTTCACTCGAAGATTTAAATACATGGTGGGAGTTGCAAAGAACTTTATACCCTCGCTCGAGAATTCAAATGTGTATGGGAGCTATAGATTGAGCAACTTGGACATTTCGGTGCGTGACCTTCGATTATGGGTTGAGAAAAGCGGACTATACAGATACCGCAGGAAACTCGGAAATTCGGAGATCGAGAAAATCTTCTTAAGCGATCAAGAAGTCATCTTAAATCCAGTGGAACCCGTGAACTTGCCAAGGAGTATAACGAATTACCTCTTCATTCAGTTTTCGAAACCAGTGTTGGTTGAACCTGTTTCAAGTGTGGAGATATATCTGACATTTCCAATCGAAATAGGGGTTTTTGTTGCAAAAGGTAACGTCTTGGATGAGATAGACGTCTTTAGCTTTATAAATCCAAAGTATGCGCTCTACGGCGAGCCACGTGGTGGTATAATCGCAAGGTTTTGGCAAAGCGAGGTTTTTAGCAATCCACCGAACGTAGATTTTCTCGAGAAAGGAGTTATGAAATTGAGAATCCAGAACCTCAGCGATTATTGGTGCGAAGTGAGCAAAGTCGTTTTTGACGTTTTTGCGATGAAGATGTACTACGGCGATGGAATCGTTTCATCCATCGCGGAAATGAAGATACAATCGCGAAGGATTGCAGAAACGAGTTTTTTAGATAAGCCGATGTTTGAAGGTATGAAGAAGGCGATCGAGTTATACGCCGCAAGGAGGATTCCAATACTTGCTACGAAGTTCACGATGGAGTGGGGGATATGATCGAGGAAATCCTTGGTTTCGTGATGCAGGTGGTGGACTTACCGCTCTACGGCAATGTTAGAGTGAGAGACCTCGTCTTTGTAGTGACCGTCATCATCATAGCATCGGTGATAGCGAAGTTCGTAGCGATGAGTTTGCGAAGATCCTTTGCAGACAAGATGCGTAAAGACCAGCTCGAGTTACTCGTAAAGGCGTCTTATGCGCTCATAATAATCTTGGCATTTGTTTCCGTAACTCCCGTGCTTGGAGTTAACCTCACGGGTTTACTCGTTGCTGGTGGAATCGTAGGCGTAGCCATAGGTTTTGCAAGTCAGAGAGTTGTCTCCAACTTTATTTCGGGAATTTTCTTGCTTGCGGAGAGACCGATAAAGATCGGAGATCAGATAGTTGTGGACAACATCTCTGGAATAGTGGAAGACATGAGCATAATGTCGACGATCGTTAGAACCTTCGATGGGCTATACGTAAGAATTCCAAACGAGAGGGTTTTTTCATCCAACATAACGAACCCCGTCGCAAACGTTGCTCGAAGGTTTGAATACGTCGTGCAGATAAGCTACAGCGATGACGCAAAGAAAGCAATAGAGGTAATACGTAATGTTATTGAATGGCATCCATTTGCGCTTAAAATTCCACCGCCACAAGTTTTCGTAGACAGCCTTGGTGACAGTGGTGTGAACGTAATCGTGAGGATCTGGGCTCCTTCAAGCGTTTGGTTTGAAGTCAAGATGAACCTTCTCTGGGAGATAAAGGTTGAGCTCGAGAAGAACGGAATAGTGATACCGTTCCCACAAAGGGTCATATGGTTCGGGAAAGGGCAAAGAAATGAAGCTTGATGTATTATGACTCTCTTTTGTTTTTAGGGAGTCGAAAAAAGAGTATGTGGTAGAAATTTTTGAGAGATCGCAACTTTGATGTGCTGATAAAAAATTCGTTCGTTCAGAGTGGAAAAAGGATTTTTATCCGAGAGTCAAAGCTCGGCCAATGCCAGTGGTAAACCTTGAGTGGAAGGAACTCGAAGAGCTCGTTGGTGCAAGCAGAGAGCTGATTCTGAAAAGATTGCCAATGCTTGGATGCGATATCGAGAGAGTTGATGAAAAAACGATCTCTGTCGAGTTCTTCCCAAACAGACCGGATTTATACAGCATAGAGGGTGTTGCGAGGGCTTTAAGAGGTTTCTTGGGAATCGAGACTGGGTTGAAAAAATACTTTGCTAAAGACAGTGATTGGAAAATCCTCGTTGAGAGTAGTGTCTTAGATGTGAGACCGAGGATAGTCGGTTGCGTTGTTAAAAATCTTAGGATGAGCGACGAAGTCATAAGGAGCCTTATGGAAGTTCAAGAGGACTTGCACTGGACGATTGGCAGAAACCGCAGAAGAATGGCAATCGGTGTCCACGATCTCGAGAAGGTGAATTTCCCGCTGAGATACACTGCGGTTGATGCGGATTTTTCCTTTGTTCCCCTTGATTTCGATAGACCTATGAGAATCTCAGAGATCCTAAAAGAGCATCCAAAAGGCAAGGAGTTCGGATTCATTCTCGAGGGAAAGAACGCTTATCCAATCATACTCGATGCCAAAAACGAGGTTATCTCTTTTCCACCGATAATCAATGCCGAAAAAACGAGGGTTACGGATAAAACAAGACACCTTTTCATCGATGTCACTGGATTCGATGAATACGTAGACAAAGCGCTTCGCATCATTGCTTGTATGCTGAGCGACCGTGGAGGGGAGATAGAAAAGGTAGAAATCATATACCCAGATAAAGTCGAGAAAACTCCCGATCTGTCGGAGAAGAGCATTTTCGTTAAGAAAAGCGAGATCAATTCTCTTTTGGGATTCGAGATCCCGGAAAAGGATATAATCGAATCTCTTGAGAAGATGAGGTTTGGATGCAAGATCATATGCGATGGGATCGAAATCCTCGTCCCTTCTTACAGAGCTGACATCATGCACGAGTGGGATGTGATCGAAGACATCGCGATCGGTTATGGTTACGAAAGAATAACTCCGGATTATCCGAGAACCTCCGGAATTGGCGAAACACATCGCTGGAACGAGATAAGAGAAGTTGTGAAGGAGATCATGGTTGGTCTGGGATTCGTCGAGGTCATAACCTTCACTTTGACGAGCGAGAAATCTATTAGAGATTTGGGGAGATCCGCAAAACCTTGGGAAGACTTCGTGCCCTTAATGCACCCACTCACTACAGAGCACACGATTCTACGCACAGAACTACTCTCGAAGTTACTCGAAGTTCTTGCTGTGAACAAGCACTGCGAACTCCCGATAAAGGTTTTTGAAGTTGGCGACGTTGTAGTTGGTAAAAAGAACAAGCTAAATCTTTGCGCTTGTATTATGAACTCGAAAGCGACGTTTTCTGAAATAAGAAGTATCGTTCAAGCTGTGATGAGAGAACTCGGACTTGATTGGAAAGCGGTCGAAGCAGAGGATGGCGCTTTTATTACCGGAAGACAGGCGAGGATAGTTGTGAACAGCGAAAACGTTGGAATTTTTGGCGAGATACATCCAAGCGTTCTCCAGAACTTCGGCATTCCAAGCCCAGTAGTTGCTTTTGAGCTTGAACTCACAAAAATTTTTGATCTCGGTGAGATATTATGAAGTCCCTCCTTCTAATCCCAGACGGAATGGCGGATCGCAGAGTAGAGAAGTTGGGTGGGAAAACTCCACTGGAAGTTGCGGATAAGCCGAACATAGACTTTATTGCGAAAGAGGGTGCTTGTGGAAAAGCAAAAACGATTCCCGAGGGTTTTGAACCCGGTAGCGATGTTGCATGTCTTACGATTCTTGGTATTGATGTGAAAAAGTATTACACAGGAAGGGGACCGATTGAAGCCCTCGCCAATGGAATTAGTGCGAAGCTCGTTTACCGTTGCAACCTTGTTAAGGCAACGGACATAATGTTGGATTACGCTGGTGGAAGGATAAGCGATGAAGAGGCGAAAAAGGTAGTAAAGCGACTAAACGAAAGGAAAAAGCATGATTTCATCGAATTTCATGCTGGAAAAAGCTATAGGAATCTTTTGGCAATAAAAAAAGATTTCGAAGTTGCGAAGACCTTTGCACCGCATGACATACAAGGTAAAAAAATCTCGGATCATTTGCCAAGAGATGGAAAGCTTGCAGAGCTGTTGATTGAGCTCATGGAGTGGTCAAAAAGCGTAATTCCAGAGGTAACGGATAAGGCAAACATGATCTGGCTTTGGGGAGGCGGAAAAATGCCTAATTTTCCAAAGTTCCGGGAAACATATGGGCTGAGGGGAGCGATGATATCCGAAGTTGACTTGCTGAAGGGAATTGCGAAAGGAGTTGAGATGGAGTTCTTAGAAGTCGAGGGGGTTACGGGTTACATAGATACGAATTACAAGGGAATAGTGCGAAGAACCCTGAAAGCGCTAAACGACTTCAACTTCGTCGCAGTTCACACAGAGGGGATCGATGAAGTAAGCCATGAAGGCGATTTGGAGAAGAAAATTGAGGCGATTGAGATCTACGATGAAGAAATAGTTGGGAGGATCTTGGACAAAGCAGATTTAAGTGAACTTCGAATTCTTTTGATTCCGGATCATCCCACTCCGATAGAGCTGAGAACCCATGTTGCGGAAAGCGTCCCCTTCGCGATCTATGGGTTGGAAAGAGATGATGTGAAAACCTTTTCCGAGTTCTCATGCGCAAAGGGAAGATTTGGGGCAATAGATGGGCTTAGGTTGATGCAGATCTTTTTGAGGTGAAAGCGTGGACTGGATTGAAAAAGAAAGGTTTTTGATTCCGCAGGTTTACAGGAGGCAAAAAGTTGTCTTTGAACGTGGAGAGGGCTGTTATCTTTTCGATATTGATGGCAGGAAATACCTCGATTTAGTTTCTGGAATCGCTTGCGTTTCCATTGGCCACTCGCATCCTGAATTCGTTCAAAAGGTATGTGAGCAGTTGAAGAAGCTTGTTCACGTTTCAAATCTCTTTTACACGATTCCACAAATAGAGCTCGCGGAAAAGCTTAAAGAAATAACTGGAATGGATAAGTTCTTCTTCTGCAACAGTGGAACTGAAGCGATAGAGGCTTCTCTTAAGTTTGCGAGGAAAGCCACTGGGAAAAAGAAGTTCGTAGCCTTCAAAAGCGCCTTCCATGGAAGGACAATGGGTGCTCTTTCGGTAACTTACAAGGAGAAGTTCAGAAAACCATTTGAGCCTTTGGTGCAACCAGTGGAATTTGCAAATTACAACGATGTAGAAGATTTGGAAAAGAAAGTCGATTCTGAAACTTCTGCAGTCATTTTGGAGCTAATTCAAGGCGAAGCAGGGGTTTTTCCAGCGGAGAAAGATTTCATCAAGGCTATATTCGAGCTCAAGGAGAAACATGGCTTCTTAGTCATCTTTGACGAAGTCCAAACGGGTTTCGGTAGAACTGGAAAGTGGTTTGCAAAGGAGCACTACGGATTTCAGCCAGACGTCATGGCGATGGCAAAGGCGATGGGTTCCGGATTCCCGATAGGTTGCTGTGCCATCAAGGAAGAAATCGCAAGTAGATTGGAGAGGGGGGACCATGGAACAACCTTTGGCGGAAATCCATTGGCTTGCACCGCTTCGCTTGCGACGATCGAGATAATTGGGAAATATGGTCTCGTTGAAAACGCGGAAAAAGTTGGGAAATATTTCATGGAGCGACTTTCAGAGCTTTTTGAAGAAGTTCGTGGAAAAGGGTTGATGATAGGTGTAAAAGCGAACAATGCGGATAAGATTGTTGAAAAAGCACTTGAATTCGGATTAGTTCTAAACGCAACTTCTGAAGACAATCTGCGCATAATCCCGCCCCTTATAATAAGCGAGAAAGAAGTAGACATCGCGATCGAGAAGCTCGAAATAGTACTCAAAGCCCTTTAAATCTTTGATTTTTACTCTTGATTTCTTCTCCGGCATTTCCTATTTTTACGGAGAACGTGTTTTAGGTAGAATCTGGGAAACTGGGATCGAGATGTCAACATTCCATCACAGCGTTTCTCGGAGACAACGTACTAAAAACTACGGAGGCGTTTGTCCACATCATAGTGCTTAGGAGAAGACGATAAGCCTAAATCTTTTTAAATTCTTTTTTAAAAGCTTAAACTTCTTAGAAAGGCTTATATACCTAAAGGTAACTTGAACCCACATGAAAGGAACAGGTGATGGATTTTGGATTTGCTGACTCTATAAAGGCTAAGGATAGGAATTCGATCATTGGGGAGATAAAATGCATTTCGCCTCTGCATGGGGACTTGTTGCGTGGACGAAATCCATTGAAAATCGCGGAAATCTACGAGAGATGTGGTTGCTCAGCAATCTCTTACATAACCGCTAAGGCTTTTGGTGGCTCAATCCATGTTTTGAAGGATATTTGCAAGTCCACGAACTTGCCAGTGTTGAGAAAGGATTTTGTGGAGAACAGAGAAGAGATAGAGAAAACAAGTGAAGCTGAAGCGCATGCCTTGCTTTTGATCGCAAGGATTTTGAGAGAGAGAACTGCAGAATTCGCAGACATTTGCTTTGAGCATGGAATTGAACCAGTTGTGGAAATCTTTTCTGAAGAGGAGCTCAGATTTACAGAAAATGCGAGGGTTGTTTTGATCAACAATCGCGACATCTTCAAACCTTCGGACGTTGACGTCAATAGAACGATAAGAATAGCGCCTAAGATAAAAAAGACAAAGATAAGCGGTAGCGGAATCAAAAAAATCGAGGATCTCAGAGTTCTTGAATTCGTCGATTCGGTTTTAATTGGAACCGCTTTCATGCTTGCAGAAGACACTGAAAAAACTGTTAGGAGTTTTTTGGAGGCGAGATTATGATCGAAGCTGTCTTTTCATCTTTGGATATGGAAAAAGCGTATGAAATAGCGAAAAAGCTTCCGGAGCTTGATGAAATCGAAATCTCAGCAATTCTTGCAGCTCTAGAAGCTAAGAAATACGACGCAGAAGTGATCGCTGGTTTTGCGAAAGCGATGCTCGAGAAATCGAGGGTTGAACTTGGAAGAGTTTTCGACACATGCGGAACGGGTGGAGACAAATCTGAGACCATAAACGTCAGCACTGCAGTTGCGATCACTCTTTCGAATTTTACAAGAGTTGCAAAACACGGAAATAGAGCTATGAGCTCAAAAAGTGGTTCAGCAGACGCTTTGGAGAAACTTGGAATTAAAATCGATCTCTCGCCAGAAGAAGCGAGGGATTTGATTGAGAAAACGAACTTCGCATTCTTGTTTGCTCCAAGGTATCACAAAGAATTTGCAAAGGTCACCAAAGTAAGAAGAAAGCTCGGAATAAAAACGATTTTCAACGTTCTCGGACCACTCGTGAATCCAGCAAATCCGGAGAGACAGATAATTGGGGTTTCAAGTGAAGAACTGCTGAAAAGCGTTTCAGAATCGATGGAACTTCTCGGCAGAAGGGGGATTGTATACCACGGCGGCGGACTCGATGAAGTCAGCCCGTTTGGGAAAACTGTTGCTTTAATCGTTGAAAACGGTGTTGAAAGAATCGAGCTCACTCCAAGGGATTTTGGCGTTCGTGAATGCAATATTATTCCATGCAAAAGCTCGGAAGAATCTGCAAACCGCATAAAAGCTGTTTTTGAAAACAAGGGTCTTAAGGAGGACTTTACTTTGATTGCAACCAACTTTTCACTCGCGATGTTCGCAATGGGCTACGAAGATCTGAAGGAGAATGTATTGATTTTTAAAGAAGGAGTTGAGGATGGAAAATTCTTAAGAAAACTGGAGGAGATAGTATGCAGAAGCACGAGTTCGTTGAGCCTGTGAAGCTTTATTCTGCTATAAGAGATTTCGATTATCCCTTCATTCTTGAGTCCGTTGAGAAAACCGGAAACTCGAGGTTCACGTACCTTTCCTTTGATCCACTCTACACGGTGGAGATTGACGAAAGTCTGAGGATCGACGGAGAAGAAGTTGCGAGGCTCAGCGATCCATTTGAGGCTTTGAAAGGCATACACGTGAAGGGATTGCTCGTTGGTTACATCGCATACGATGCTGTGCTTGGCTTTGTAGGGAAAAAAGTTGAAGAGAAGTCTTTTTTTGCTTGCTACGATTCCTACTTTGTATACGATCACTATCTCGGCAAGCTTTTCAGCAATAACGTTGAAAACGCAGAGAAAATCGTAGAAAAGGCAAAAAGAGAGGAGATAAACTGCAGAGATGGTGGAGCAAGTGTCTTGAAGAGGGATGAAAAGGAGAAATTCGAGGAACTCGTTTTGAAGGCAAAGGAGTTCATCGAAGAAGGCGAGGTGTATCAACTCGTCCTTTCTCGGGAATACAAGATTAAAAGCGATTTTGATGCATTTGAGATCTATTTGAGACTTCGAGAACTAAATCCGAGTCCATACATGTTTCTGCTCGAGTTTGAAAAATCCCTCGTCGGCTCTTCTCCAGAGACGATGGGTAGAGTTGAAGGAAGGATTTTCAAGGTAAATCCAATTGCGGGAACTGCGAAGAGAATCGAAGGGGAGGAGGATGAAATAATTCGGAGGCTTTTGAGCGACGAAAAGGAGAAAGCTGAGCACGTTATGCTCGTAGATTTGGCGAGAAACGACGTTCGTAGAGTTTGTAAAGCTGGAAGTGTTAAAGTCACGAGATTTATGGACGCAGTTGTATATCCGAGTGTTATACACATTGAGAGTGAAGTTTTGGGCGAGTTAAAAGCTAATGCCACGCACTTCGATGCCATGAAGTCAGCTTTTCCAGCTGGAACAGTTACAGGAGCTCCAAAGAGAAGAGCGGTGGAGCTGATAGACGAGCTTGAAACCTCGAGGAGAGGAATCTATGGTGGAGCAATTGGCTTCTTTTCGCAGAATCTCTCAGACTTGGCAATAGCGATAAGGATGGTTGAAATCAATAAATTTTGCAGAGTTCGTGCAGGCGCAGGAATAGTTGCGGATTCAAAGCCAGAGAGGGAATTCTACGAGACCGAGAACAAGATTGCAAAGGTTTTGAAAGCGGTGGGACTATGATATTGGTTATTGATTGCTACGACTCCTTTGTTTACAATCTCGTCGAATACGTTTCCCACTTCGACAAGGTCAAAGTTTTAAGCAGAGATGTGGCGAGAGAAGCGAAGAAGCTCGATTTTGATGGTATCTTGATCTCTCCCGGACCCGGAAAGCCTGACAAAGAGCTTGAATTCCTCTTCGATTTTGGAGTCCCAATTCTCGGCGTTTGTCTTGGTCATCAGATCATCGCAGAGGTTTTTGGTGGAAAGGTTGGGAAAGTGAAGCCATTGCACGGGAAAACTTCCATCGTTAGCCACGATGGCGAAGGTGTCTTTAGAAACGTTAAAAATCCGGTGAGAGTTGGCAGATACCATTCGCTCGCAATCTTAGAAGTTCCAAAGGGCTTCAAGGTTACAGCGATTAGCGATGACAACGTTGTAATGGGTATAAGGAAGGGGACGATCGAGGGCGTGCAATTTCATCCAGAAAGCATTCTGACAGAGGACGGTCTTAAAATGATAAGAAATTTCGTTGTGATGTGCCATGATCGTTAAGATCTGCGGGATCAAGGATCTAAGAGAGCTCGAAATCGTCGAGAGATACGCAGACTTCGGCGGAGTCGTAGTTAGGAGCAAATCCAAGAGAAGCGTTGATCTCGAAAAAGCAAGGGAAATCTTAGAAAGTGCAAGCATCCCAATCTTTGTCGTTTCAACGGCGAATAGAGTTGAGGATTGGATGGAAATAATTGCGAAAACGGAATGCGATTTTGTTCAGGTTCATGCAGAGATAAGCGTTGAAGAATTCGAGGATTTAAAGAAAGAGGTTGTTGCGATGAAGACCTTCGTGGTTCAAAACGAAGCCAAAGAGATGATCGAGAAAATAGGGCTTTTTTGCCCACACTATATTTTGCTCGACTCGGGCTGTGGAACTGGAAAAGTTCACGACTGGAACTTGAGCAGAGAAGTTGCAAAACGCTTCCCCATATTCTTAGCGGGCGGCTTGAACTACGAGAACGTTGCAAAGGCAATCGATTTCGTTAGACCAGTTGGAGTAGATGTGTCGAGTGGTGTGGAAAAGAACGGATTTAAGGATGAATTTTTGGTTTCAGAGTTTGTGAAGGTGGTGAGAAATGCGGTTTGGTGAATTTGGAGGTAGATATGTTCCAGAAGTTCTTATCCCTCCGCTTGAAGAACTTGAGAAGGCTTATGCAAAGCTTAAGGATGACGAAGATTTTAGGAAGGAACTCGATTACTACTTGAGAAACTACGCTGGGAGACCTACACCGCTTTACTTTGCAAAAAACCTGAGCAAAGAGCTTGGAATGAAAATCTACCTCAAAAGAGAAGATCTGCTTCATGGCGGGGCGCATAAGATAAACAACACACTTGCTCAGGCTTTGTTGGCAAAGTTCATGGGAAAAACGAGGATAATCGCGGAAACTGGCGCTGGACAGCATGGAGTTGCCACTGCAATAGCTTCTGCTCTTCTTGGAATGAAATGTAGGATTTACATGGGAGCATTGGATTACGAGAGGCAGAAGATGAACGTATTTAGAATGCGAATCCTTGGTGCTGAAGTTGTTCCAGTTGAAAGTGGGAGCAAAACATTGAAGGATGCGATAAACGAAGCGCTTCGCGATTGGTCTGAGAGCTTTGAAACGACGCACTACTTGATCGGTTCAGCCGTTGGTCCGCATCCTTTTCCGACAATAGTCAGAGATTTTCAGGCTGTGATTGGTAAAGAAGCGAGAAAGCAAATACTTGAAATCGAAGGCTCCTTGCCAGACGCAATAGTTGCATGCGTTGGCGGTGGAAGCAATGCCATTGGGATCTTTTATCCCTTTTTGAACGACGATTTAAGGCTAATTGGCGTTGAAGCTGGTGGGCTTGGTATAGAAACTGGAAAGCACTCCGCATCGCTTTACGCTGGGAGAAAAGGAGTCTTGCACGGAATGTTGTCTTACTTCTTGCAAGACGAAGATGGTATGATCTTGGACACGCACAGCATCGCTGCTGGACTCGATTATCCTGGTGTCGGTCCAGAGCACGCCTTTCTTAAGGATTCTAGTAGAGTTGAATACACGATCGTGGTAGATAAAGAGGCGTTGAGTGCATTTCTTAAACTTTCCAAACTCGAGGGAATAATTCCAGCTCTCGAAAGTGCTCACGCTTTGGCTTTTCTTGAAAAGGATAAAACTCTTAAGGGCTCAACTGTTATCGTGAACTTATCTGGGAGGGGGGACAAAGATCTGGGTATCGTTATGGAGGCGATTAAATGATCTCCAAATCCCTAATCGTTTTTTTCCCAGCTGGATATCCGAAAAAGGAGAAGACATTGGATTTCATGCTCTCAGCGAACGCGGATTTGATAGAACTCGGTATCCCGTTTAGCGATCCAATCGCAGATGGGGCGACGATTCAAAAAGCATATTACGAAGCTCTTAGCTCCGGTTTTAAAGTTAGGGACGTTTTTTGGATTGCAAGGGAATTTAGAAAAAGAGACAGTAGAAAGCTCGTTCTTATGAGCTACTTCAATCCAATTTACAGCGTTGGAGTGCGAGAATTTGTTGAAAAAGCTTATGAAAGCGGTTTTGATGCAATCTTAGTCGTTGACCTTCCTTTTGACGAAGCAGAAGACTTTGTAGAAATCTGCAGAGAGATCGGAATAAAAAACGTCTTCTTATCTGCTCCAAACACGAGCGAGGAAAGGTTTGCAAAGATCGATGAACTTTCGGAATTCATTTACCTCGTCTCAACCTATGGTGTGACTGGTGCAAGAGAAAAAGTTTCGAAGCTCGCTTTTGAAGCTCTAAAAAGAGCGAAGAGAATTTGCAAGAAACCCATAGCGATCGGTTTCGGAGTCTCAAAAAGAGAACATGTTATGGAGCTCTTCAACGCTGGAGCGGATGCGGTAGTCATTGGCAGTGCAGTTGTGGGGCTGATAGACAAGTTTAGAGAAAGAGCGGGTGATAAAATAGCTGAGTTCACCTCGGAGCTTAGACCTTAGCCTCGAGAAAAACGTCGATGTCATCTATTGTTGAGGCTGTTATGTCCATTTCCTTTAGTTTTTCGATCATAGCCTTCGAAACCTTCCCGTGGTAGAAAATCACGTGCTCTGGTTTACAGTGCTCTATCATCTCCAAAAGTCCTCGGTAGTCCAAGTGGTCGCTTATGGTGATTCTTGGCAGTTTGTAGTATTTCTGCGCGGTCAAAATGTAACCTTTTTTGAGCTTTGAAGGCGAAGTAATCTTTGCACCACCATTTCCCACTTCAATTCCCAAGGCTTTACAGATATTTGCTATTTTTTCATCTGCGCAAAACTCTATTCCCTCGTGGTTTAGAATCTTTGCGACTCTTTGGGCTTTTCCGATTGGGTATGCACCAAGACAATGCCCTTCCATGGCTTTTTCAAGTAAAAGCTCGATTTCGTCTTCAAAAACGTTTGATGGATGAGAATAGGTAGCTTCAGTAATCAAGACTTTGCACTTTGGGAGCTTTTTCCAGCTTTTCACGTCTCCAGTTATCAAAAGATCGAGATTTGGGAAGTAGAAGGCTGAAGCTCCGTATATGTGGAAAGTTGGAAATGTTTTTATCTTGAAGTCCCCTAGTTTTATCGTTTCACCGATTTTGAATCTGATTCCCGAAAAGCTCTTTTCACTCACAACCTCAAGGATTTTCGCTGTCTCATCGCTCGCAATTGCGCTTGAATTTTCAAGATTCTTTTGTCCATAGTGATCTGAATGCGCATGCGTGATAAGGTTGAAACCCGCTCCGGGTGTTGAATCGATGTGAAAATCAACATCCTCAACTCTTATTGAGAAGTGCGGTTTTTTTCTTTCCCCAAGCACCCTTTTATAGGGCAGAAATCCGAATTTGAGTGCGATTTGTGAAGAGTTCATAAGGAAATTCGCTCCTTTTTAATATTTTTGCTTTGAAATTGTTAGGAAATGTGGTGGGTAGAGATGAGAAGAGATCCCTGCTTTTTGTCAGTTTTTTTGCAAGGTTTGTGTGGTAAAGAAGTGAATAAAAATAGGTTATTTGCTATCTATCTCTTCACTTCATATCCTTAGCTACTGGTTTAAATCCTATCGCCAAAGCTCCGCCTATTATTCCTATAATGGCCCCTACCATGAAACCCCCCATTCCTACAAAGCTGATCACTGAGAAGACCAGTATTATGGTTCCCCACAAAATATGTTCAGCGGGACGAGCGTTGAGCATTATCGCTCCTATTATCACGAGTATCCCAGACACTAGCCCTATGAGCCATAGACCACCCATGGGAACAGAGGGATTCCAGGCGTTTCCCATCATACAACCGAAACAGCCCATCCCATAGCCCATCCATCCATACATAGGCATAGCAAAGCCCATGATGCTACTGGTAAGTATCAAGACACCGCCTATGAGGGATAGAGCCACTGCAATGGTTGGTCTTTCCTCGAGATTCGTCATCTTTATCACCTCTTTTTTTACGAGATTGTGTAAGCGCATAGCATATAATTGTTATCACGAAAAGACGTCTCTTTAAAAAGAGGGATAGGTTTATATATTAAATAAAATGATAATTATCATTCTTCAAGCTCGTATGACTACATGTTCGAAGGTTGCTACAATCCCCCTTCGTTGAGTGCAATTTGTGAAGACTTTTACCGATAAAATTGCTTTTAAAAATAATTTTGTTTTAAAAAAACGATATCACTTCTTTTCAGTCTTCTCTTTCTTTTCCTCCTTCTTTTCTTTCTTCTTTGCCATGTAGCTATAGTCCCCATTGAGTTTAAAAATTTTTCTATGCCATAAAGATTCTCAGAGCTTCGATCCGAAAGTTCTTTAAAGAAAGCGATTATTCTTTCAGTGCACTATCGCTTTCCAAAGGGTATGAGAATCTCGACGCTTGAAGAGCGGGAGCGGTTTTATAAAAGCGAGTTTGACCTCGAAAAAGTTGCAGAATGGCTCTCATGGAGGGACGTAAGGAACACCGCGTTTGCAGTTATCGTTGGAAGAAGGACAAACGTCTATCGAAAAGAATTCGAGGAGAAGAAAGACAAAGCTTTGATAATAGAAGACCACGAGAACTTGAGAGACGTTCTCGACTACATCCTTTACTATCTTCCCGAGGGTGTATACTACGATCGAAATCTCTACCGCGACTTAAGCCTTTGCAAAAACTGTTCAAGGAACTGCTGGGAGTGCGATAACTTCCTTGGACAAGAATTAGCATTTGATTTAGATCCGGAGAACGTAGATTGCCCTTATCATGGTTCTTTGGAGGAGAGGCTCGCGAGAAAGGACACGGTGAGCTTCTGCATGGTCGAGTTCAAGAGAGTTCGTAGAAATACCGCAAGACTTTACAAAGAACTAAAAAAAGAGTTTGAGGAAATAAGATTGGTCTTCTCTGGCAGAGGCTTCCATGTCCATGTTCTTGATGCTGAAGCGCTTAATCTCTCGCAAGACGAGAGAAAGGAGTTTGCTGACCGCTATTCCGATTTTGGCATCGATGAATGGGTCACTACTGGCGAAATGCGACTAATTAGATTACCCTACAGCCTCAACGCACTTGTATCTCGCATCTGCGTGCCTTTAAACTCGAAAGATCTGTCTTCTTTCGATCCAAGGAGTATGGCGAAGCCTACTTTTTCTTCTTAGCTTTCTCTTCCCCCTTCGTGTATTCCGCTTTCTTCTCCTCCTTCGCCTTCTTTCCACCTTTCGAGCACTTTGGCATGTTATAAGTAGGTTTTTAAAATTTAAAAATTTTTCTGCAGACCTTGCCTAACTTATCTTTGGTTTCTAACCCTCAAGGGTTAAAAAGGAAAAGATTATGTATGGGAAGGTAACCTTTCATGGGGGATTGCCATGAAATTCGGAATTGAGTTTGTGCCAGATCTGAAGTTCTACGAGCTCGAATACTATGTCAGAGTTGCGGAAGAGAGCGGTTTTGAATACACGTGGATTACAGACCACTACAACAACAGAAACGTGTATTCGATGCTGACGATTCTTGCATTGGGAACGAAGAAGATAAAGCTCGGTCCTGGCGTTACAAATCCATACCACATAAACCCCGCTTTGACTGCTTCGGCGATTGCAACGATAAACGAGATTAGTGGTGGAAGAGCAGTGCTCGGAATCGGTGCGGGAGATAAGGTTACCTTTGAAAGAATTGGCATAAGCTGGGAAAAGCCTTTAACAAGAATGAAGGAATCCGTTGAAATAATTCGCGCTTTACTTAGCGGGAAATCTGTGAAATACGACGGGGAAATTTTCAAATTCACTGGAGCGAGGCTTGGCTTTAAGGCTGGAGAAATTCCGATCTACATCGGTGCCCAAGGACCAAAGATGCTTCAGTTAGCTGCTGAGCTTGGAGATGGAGTTTTGATAAACGCTTCCCATCCTAAGGACTTCGAAGAGGCGAAGAAGAGCATCGACGCCGGTTTGCAGAAAGCAGGAAAATCGAGGGACAAGTTCGATACCGTCGCTTACGCTTCGATGAGCGTCGACAAGAATCGAGACAACGCAAGAAATGCTGCGAGAATCGTTGTAGCGTTCATTGTAGCGGGTAGTCCAGAGACTGTGCTTGAAAGACATGGAATAAGCGGTGAAGCTGTGAACAAAGTCAAGGAAGCTTTGAACAATGCCTTCACAAAGGGCGACTGGGCTGGGGTTGGTAAAGCGGTGACAGACGAAATGCTCAGTTCTTTCTCGATTAGCGGAACTCCTGACGAAGTTGTTGAACGTATCAGCCAGCTTGCAAAGACTGGTGTAACACAAGTCGTTGCGGGAAGTCCGATTGGACCAGACAAGAAGAAGTCGATTCAGCTCATCGGCAAGGAAATAATACCTAAGCTTAAATAAATTTTTTGCAGCGTTAAAATGAGCAAGGCTTTTATATTAGTAGTTGAAACCTTAAAAAGGTGATGCAATGCTGAACTTGCTGATATATGCAGCGGTTGTGATTTTCGCAGTCGTCTTGCTTGCGAAGTTCGTAAAATACTCGACAATGCCATTGCACTTGCGATGGGAAATCTACCCCGTGCCCCACGATCCAAGGCACGAGCACGGAGGAAGCTACTATGAGGAAGTGGAGTGGTGGAGAAAACCAAAGCAGAGAACAATGGTAGGTGAATTAAAGGACATGCTGATGGAGATGATCTTCATAAAGAAAGTGTTCACATACAAAAGACCGCTTTGGTGGCTCACGTATCCATTCCACACTGGCATATATCTGATACTTGCATGGTTCGTTCTTCTCTTCATCTCTGCGTTGATCGACATCTTTAAAGTTCAAGCGCTTGTCGCTCCGGCTTATTACTTGACTTTGATCGTTGGAACCCTCGGAATCGTGCTGATCTTCATCTTTGGGATCGCTTTGCTAATTCGTAGAATTGCAGACTGGGAGCTCCGTAGCTATAGCTCTCCGCTCGACTTTTTCAACCTTGTTTTCATTCTCGCAGTAGTCGCAACCGGAATTGCAGCTTGGCAAAGCGATCCAGATTTCATTGTTGCAAAGAATTACATGAAGGCGCTCATAACTTTTAGCGCGCCGCCATCCGTTGCTTTGGCTACACAGATACACATCGTTTTGCTTTCACTGCTCCTGATCTATCTACCATTTACAAAGATGACGCACTTCTTAGCTAAGTGGTTCACGTATCACAAAATCCTCTGGGAGGATGAGCCGAACGTTCGTGGTGGTGAGATGGAGAAGAAGTTGAAGAAGTATCTCACCGAATACAAGGTAAAGTGGAGCGCTCCACACATAGATCCCAACTTAAGCTGGGCTGATGAAGCTTCGCGTTGCGATCTCGGCGGGGTTTGCGAGGTGAAGTGAAATGAGGGAAAGAGTTGCCATAACAGATATTGCAAAAAAAGAGGGACAACTTGTTAAGATTACGCTCGACGATTTGATGAAGCTTCCACCGCCTTACGACAAGGCTGGAATGGAACCAAACGTTACTGAGCCAAAAGCTGATTGGAGCGAAAAATACGTTACGGAGCTTGATGGATACGTTGCAATAGACGTTCCATGGAAGCCAAAGACAAAGGAAGAAGAGGAAAAGTTGGTTCAAAGATTCTTGAGCGGGCTTAAGAAGCTGATGGATAAAGAAGCGAATTGGGCTTTCATTCAGCCCTTGCTTTTATCGCTCGAATACTGTGCTCGTTGCCAAACTTGTAGCGACGCTTGTCACATTTACGTTTCTTCGGGAAGAAAAGAAATATACCGACCAACTTATCGTGCAGAAGTTCTAAGGAGACTGATAAAGAAGTTCACGAGTAGCGGTGGGAACTTCAAAGCGAAGTTCCTTGGAGATGTCGATTTGAACGTCAAAACGATCCTTAGACTTGCGGAAGCTGCGTATCGTTGCAACCTCTGTAGGAGATGCGCTCAGTATTGCCCACTGGGTCTTGACAACGGCCTAATCGCAAGGGAAATCAGAAAGCTATTTGTCCAAGAGCTTGGGATCGCGCCCCAACCTTTGCATGCTCAAGGAACTGCGAAGCATTTAACGACTGGTTCTTCGACTGGTTTAACACCAGACGGCTTCAAGGACATGATAGAGTTCATGGAAGAGGAGATTAAGGAGAAGACGGGAAAGAGCATAAAGATTCCAGTCGATGAAAAAGGTTCAGACATCTTGCTTTTCCACAACGCTGGCGAGTATCTGAGTTGGCCCGAGAACATTGAAGCCTTTGCGATCATCTTCGAGGAGGCTGGATTAGATTGGACTTTGAGCAGTGAAATGATCGGATACGACGCAGTAAACTATGGCGTTTGGTATGACGACGTTCAGTTTTCAAGAATTGCTTTAAAGCATGCTGAGATTGCAAGGAAACTCGATGTGAACCGCATTGTAGTGGGGGAATGTGGACATGCGCATAAAGCGTTGACAGTTATTGCTGACAGAATATTCGTTGGCGAATACCAGATTCCAAGGGAAAGCTATCTGCCTTTGGTATGGGATATCGTAAAGAAGAAGAAGCTGAACTTAGATCCGCAAAAGAACGATTTCCCTGTCACTTTGCACGATCCGTGCAACATAGTTCGCTTAATGGGGATAGTGGAACCACAAAGAAGCATCTTGAAAGAAATTTGTCCGAAGTTCAGGGAGATGCAACCAAATGGAGTCTACAACTACTGCTGTGGTGGTGGAAGCGGTTTCGCCATCCTAAGCTCGATGAACTTCCCAGAGTTCAGGCAGAAGGTTTCGACCAGAATGAAGTTCAAACAAATCTTGAATGCTTTCCAAGACAGCATAAGCCCAGAGATCAAGAAATACGTTGCTGCACCTTGTAGCAATTGCAAAGGGTCAATAAGAGACATCTTGGGGCATTACAACGCAACTGCAAACTGTGGAATTCACTACGGCGGATTAGTTGAGCTCGTTGTGAATGCAATGGTGGATTTGGAGCAACCTTACATCGAGCTTCTCTAAATTTTTTAATGGAAAGATTGAAATATCGAAAGAACAACGCTGCATGAAGCGGGGTAGGGTAGTCAGGTAATCCCGGCGGGCTCATAACCCGCAGATCCGTGGTTCAAATCCACGCCCCGCTATTTGCTTTGGATTTCCAGCCCTACCCTGCTTTTTCTTGCAACCCACTTTAATTTATGACCTTCGCTACCTCGATCATATTTGAGATGAGTTTAAATCCTGCGAAAAATTTTTAAGCCAAGTTCTCAAAGCTTGGGCATGTATGCGAACTCGGATTGCAGAAAGAAGGCAGGAATAATGATCTTTATGATAATAACAATAATAACCATGGGAACAGCGATTGCTGCGCCATTAGATGTTTCGATTGAGGAAAAAGTGAACACGACCGCCAAAGTCATTGGCTACGATTTAAATCAGCCTGTAATCAGTTACGCAACCAATGTGACTGGTTACGTTAACGTTACGAACAAAGGCAACGACGTGATCTACGACATCTGGGTTGCGGTTGAATTGAAAAATGCAACGGGTTGCACTCTTTATTACAATGGCTCCAGTTCTCAGGTGTTGGTGGCTCTAAATTCAAACTATGTTCCGGATAAGATAAACAAATTAGGAGTTTTTAACACAAGTGGTGCGAACTGCTTCATCCACATCCCACTGCTTAAGCCAAACGAGAGGGTTAGCGTATTCTACGATGTGAACGATGCATCGATGAACATAGCAGATGGGGCACCGTTCATCGTAAGCGAGAGATACGATCCCTCGAAGATCCCGGCAAGGGGGGAATACACGTGGACTGTTTACTTCAACGTGAGCCTAAACGAGACTTGGTTCTCAAATACAGCGATTGATCTGAATAACAACAACGTTCTGCTCAACATAACGAAGTATTTGAGCAACGACACCAACAATTTCGGTAGCTACAATTGGACACTTCTCGAGATTGCAGGAACTCAGTCAAACAAAGGCTCGGTGGGTGTGTGGAACGGACCATACACTATTGGAGATAACGATGCGTTTAACGTTACAAACATAAATCTCAACACAAGTAACGCTGGGAACAAATACGTTAACATAACTTTCCAAGTCAAGGGTAACTACACGAATCAAACCTCGGCACCTTACTACTTTGAGCCATTTGGCTTCGCAGTTTTCTTCTTCAACCTGAGCTTTGGGAACGTGAGCGGAACTCAAATCATCGACGTCTTCGCAGTGGGAAATGCAACCATTAACGCTACAAAATATGGTCCAAACGAAACGAATTACTGGTTTGGAAATGCAAGCATTACGAACAAAGCGCAAGGTTTGACATACATACTTACGAACGTTACAATGTGGGCAACGGAGCAGAACTTTGTTGGAATTTCGGGCTCTCGTTATGAATGGACCCCAGGAGTAACACTTAACCCAGGCGAATCTTGGAACACTTCACAAGCTACGCCAGCAGGAATAAGCTTCCAATATAATCAAGTACCAGTAATCTGGGCTAACGCGACGTTCAAGCTTATAAGAAGTCAAACTAATGGATGGTTTGCGAACAACACGACGCTTCACGACTACAACGCAACCTACGGTTCGAACTTCATAGTCATCGAGAGGATCTACATCATCGGCACTTATTTGATAAAGGTTACAAAGCACGTGATATACAACGAGAGCGCCTCTTATGATACTACAGGCATATTCGACATATACTTAGTCGTTGAAAACATCGGTGGAGAAGAATCGCCTTACGTTTACGTCTACGATCTGATTCCAGAGAACTTCTTCAAATACAACTGGAACGGTCAATGGGACGACATATGGAGCACGAACTACGTGAACAAGTCTTCGATGCTTGCTGGTCCAGGGGAAGTTTCGAGCAATCTGATCCCAGGATACATTTTGGGACTTTACTGGAGATTGAAACCTCTTAACTACACCGCGGACGGAGATGGAAGCTACGAGGACTGGCAAGAGATTGAATACAATCAAACAGTGGTGATCTTCTACCAGGTGGGTGGAAGCGGGGACTTCAAGGTTCTCGATGCGTTCATCGTGGGTATAGATCCAATGTATTCGCTGAACGAGCAGACGTCGCCGAAGATAACGTTGGTAAGTGGAGCAAAGGCTACGAACTACGAAACGACGCTTGCAACGCTAACCTTCGCTTCAATGGGAGCTTTACTGCTGATCTACATAAGGAGAAACGGTAGAAACGGGAGCTAATTTTTTACTTTTCAAGTTTTTTTATCCAAATCTTCAGTTTTTAAAAATCGAAGGGGTTAAAATCCTTTTCAAGAAATCGACGCATGAAACTCAACATACTCGTTGTGGGTGTTGGCGGACAAGGAGCGCTTACGACTGCGCATTTGATAGCAAGATCTGCGATGAAAGCTGGACTAAACGTGATCACAGCAGAAACCCATGGAATGGCTCAAAGAGGTGGTAGCGTGGAAGTGCACGTGAGAATTGGAGATGTTCATTCCCCACTCATTCCCGATGGATCTGCGGACATAGTCTTAGCGCTTGAACCAGTTGAAGCGTTGAGGTATGCAAGGCTGATAGGCAAAAAAACGGTTGTGATCTTGAACAAAAATAAGATCGTTCCACCCTCTGTGACCACTGGACTTGGGAGGTATCCAGAGATCGATGAGATCTTGGAAAAGCTTCGTGGTGTGGCAAAGAGGGTTATATTGGTCCCAGTAACAGATCTCGCGTTAGAAATCGGAGACGTCGTTGTTACAAACGTAGTAATCGTTGGGATTCTACTTTCACTCATGGAGCTACCTTTCAAAATCGAGCACGTCGAAGAAGTCGTGAAGGAGACAATGAAAAACAGCGAGATGAATTTGAAAGCTTTAAAAATAGGCTACAAGTTCAAATCAACCCAGCCCTCTGCAGTATGAGCAAGTCTTCTGTATCTATCTTTTCTCCTTTCTTGAACATCTCGTAGATCTCTTTCGCTTTCTTTATCAGCTCTTCCCTTTCGATCTGCTCCTTCGTCTTGAACTGTTTCGACTTCAGCGTCTTTATGACCTTTTCGAGGTCTCTTATATCTTTTCTCCTCTTTACCGCTTCTTCATGGCACTTGTCCGCTTCCTTCTTACTCTCTGCGAACTTTGCGTGCATCTCGTCTGCTAACTTCCTTTTCTCGTCGAGTTCGTTCACTAATTTCGTCATCTCCTCATGGTATCTGTCTGCCTCATCGCCGTAAGCCTTTATTTCCGACGAAAGGACTCTCACTTGGTCCTTTAGGTCTCTTATCTTGACTATTAGCCTTCTAAACTCCTCGTGCTTTTCCAGTTGCGCTTTTCTCTCTTCCAACTCCTTTTTTAGCTTTGAAATTCTGTCAACGAGCGCCCTCTCCTTTTCTATGGTCATCACCGTTGTCTGTTGCTTGAACTCCAGCTTTCTAATCTCCTTCTCTATCTCCCCCAAGGGTCTACCGTTCTTGTCTATGCTCTTCCTAAGCTTGTCGAGCTCCTTGTATAAATGATCGATCTCCTTGTATAGCTCGCTCTTCTTTACCTTTAACTCCCTGACCTTTGCGTTAAGCTCGTCCCTTTTCG
This sequence comes from Archaeoglobaceae archaeon, assembly GCA_046290005.1. Classification (GTDB taxonomy): domain Archaea; phylum Halobacteriota; class Archaeoglobi; order Archaeoglobales; family Archaeoglobaceae; genus WYZ-LMO2. Next base: position 30,599 of record JBKBUO010000006.1, read on the forward strand.
CTCTAAACTCCTTTACCTTCTCCACAAGTTCTTTCACTTCTTTGTTCAACTCATCTCTCTTTTTCGCGCAATCTTTTGCAAACTGGTTGAGTTCATCCCTTTTTTTCGTGAACTCTTGGAGTTCTCTTTCAAGCTGTTCTTTCCTTTCCTCGAGCTTCTCTATCATCATAGTCTCACAACAGCTCTCTTTTTGAGTTGTGCTCAGCACGACTCATCTGGATTTAAACTTTTCTCTCTCACTCATCTAAGGGGGAAGTAGGGAATCGATTGTGCAATCCTCAACACTTTTGTCGTTCCTTAGCCTAAGAAAAACCGGAGCTCTGAGCTTCATATCTTTTGTTAGCTCCAAGAACTCAACTTCGCAAACGAACTTTGGCTTGCACCAGTGAACTTTTCTGCTCGTTTCGATCTCAAAAGGGGCAAAGTTTACTTCGATTTCTCGAAGCTTTTTGATGAACCATCTTGCAAAGTCTAAGTTGAATCCGGTGCCCACTTGTCCAACGTGCACAAAAGAGTCCTTGGATTTGAGCGCGAGTATTAAAGAGCCAAAGAACCCTCTCCGCTCTCCCTCTCCTTCAAGCCATCCAACGATGACGCAATCCAAAGTTCGCCTTTTTTTGATCTTAACCCAAAACTCTGATCTATTGCCAACTAAGTATGGACTCGTTTTCTTCTTTGCCATCACACCTTCAATCCCATGTTTCACCGCTTTTTCGTATAGCTCTTCCCCTTTCTCTTCTACAAAGTCTATGAGCGCAACTCTCTTCGCGTTGGAGCTTATCTCCTCGAGAATCTTCTTTCTGTGAATTAACGTTTCTTTCATCAACCATCCACGCGATGAAGTGTAGAGAACGTCAAAAACGAAGTAATTAGCGGGGAACTTCTTTGATAGGATCGAAGCTTTTAAACTATCAACGTGTTCTCTTTGCTGTAAAAGAGAAAAAGAGGGCAGATTTCCATCGAAGACGACGATCTCTCCATCAAGGATCGCACTTTCCTTTACTGAGTCGAGTAAATCTATCTCTGGGTATCGATAGGCGATTTCAAGAAGTCTTCGGTTTTGAAGCCTAATTCTCTCATTTTCCAAGTCAACAAAAGCGATCGCCCTTGTTCCGTCGAACTTTATCTCGTAAATGAACTCTTGATTGCTGAAAGGTTTTCCCTTTATCGCAAGCATTGGTTTTATTTTTTCGTCGAACCAAGTCATTTGATTGCCTCAAGACTCGCTCTTAAGGCGTCTATCAAAGATTTTGCAGTTTTTGGCTCTTCTGTGACCATTACTTCCATTCCCGCGAGCTTTGAATCGATCAACTTTAGCAAAGCCTCTTTGTATTCGTTTCTAAACTCCTCGATGTTCAACTGCTTTTTCATCGCCATAATCAATTTCTTCGCAAGCTCGAGCTCTTCATCGCTTATCTCCACTTCAATTCCCCACATCGGAATCTCCGCAGGGCTTCTTATCTCGTCCACGTAGTGAAGGTTTACCAACACAATTCCGCCATTGAAAGATTTAAGTGCAACTAGGCTCTCTTTTCCCCTTAAGCTGATCTTTCCTATGCCCATGAGGTTTGTAGCCTTCATGGCTTCTCTCAACAAAGCGTAAGCCTTCTCTCCCCCCTTTTCTGGTGAGAGATAGTAGAAACCGCTGTAGTAGATCTCTCTGAGCTCCGAAGGATCGAAGAATCGCTTGATCTCAACGTTCTTCGTGCTCTTCAAAGGTATCTTTTCCAGATCCTCATCGGTGAGTATTACGAACTCGTTCTTCGCTATTTCGTAACCCCTGACAATTTCTTCATCACTGATTTCTTCGCCGCACTTTTCGCAGAACTTCTTGTATCTTATTCTTCCTCCATCTTTGGAGTGAAGCAGATGGAATCTAACTTCTTTCGAGATCGTTGCGTTATACGCTTTGACCGGTATTGAAACAAGTCCGAAGCTTATTGCTCCTTTCCAAACCGCTCTCATAAAGTAAGCTCACTGGAGATAAGTATAACTATTTGTAACAAAAAAATTGGTCATTTAACTCTACGAGTCATCATCGAAACCGCAGCGAAGGAGCCGATGAAGATCGATACAAGGAAGAAAGTCGAAACCCTGAAATTTTGGCTCTGACTTGAAAGCTCTTTTATCTCTTCCTCCATTTCTCTGATTTTTGCCTTTTTTGTCTCGAGATCTTTGCTTAACGCGTCAAACCTTGTCTGTAGGTTGTTTAGATTGTCCTTTGTGAGGGTTAGTTCGATCTCAAGCAAACCTTTTTCGTTTTCAAGTTTTTTAATAGCTTCTTCCTTCTTTTTGATCTCCTCTCTTACCTTTTCAAGTTCCTCAAGGCTTTTGTTCAACTTGTTCTGGAGAGAGATCACAGTTCTTTCCAAATTGGATGTGTAGTTTGCAACGAATTCTTCACTCGCTTTTTCTACTTTAACGACTGCAATGATCTCTTCGTTCGCTTTGACTTCCTTGTCTCCGGGTTTGCACAGTATACTAACTTTTATCTGATGCGTCCCTTTTGGAAGATTCGCTGTGCTGTTTAACGTGCTTTCAAAAAACATGCACGGGTCTTCA
>JBKBUO010000068.1:0-6757 GCA_046290005.1 Archaeoglobaceae archaeon
GGGATAAACGTTGGCGGGGCGAACAACTTTGCTGCGATCGTTTCGGAAGACGAGATCAAGGTTTTTAAGAAACCATCCGAACTTGGCTTGAGCGAGCTGATAAAGGAAATCTCTCCTTTTCTCCAAAAAGGAAGGGTTGTGGTTAGCACGTCTTTGCCAATAAACCACATTTTGGCTAAGTTTGAGCTTGTTAAGACTTTGGTTCTACTCATTCCCGGACCCGGGTTGAATTACTCACGCTATGGAGTTGTTTTGAAAGGCTACGTCAACCACCGCGGAGATGTGGTCGAGAAAATCGATGAAAACGAAGTAAGGAGAGTTCTGGATAGTGGAAGCTTCAGCAACGTTGCAATCGCATCAAAGTTCTCGGTCAGAAATCCTCGCCTTGAGGAGGAGGTAAAAAAGATCGTGCTCGAGAAGTTCAGTGAAAAAAAAGTTGCGTTGAGCTACCACGTTGGTGGACTAAACTACCCTGCGAGGATAAACACCACGGTTATCAACGCAAAGATAAAGGAGCTCGTTTCAGATCTCACGGAAGAGCTAAAGAAGCATATTCCGAGGTTTTACTATCTCTTGAGCGATGGATCTATTTCACCTCCGGAGAGAGTGGTGGAAAATCCTTCAGAGCTATACAGCTCCAGCGCTGTTGCTTCAGCTTTTGGTGCGATATATCTCACTGGAGTCAAGTATGGCGTTGTGGTGAACATAGGCGGTTTTTCCACGCATCTCATTCCAATTGAAGACGGAAAGCCGAGGTTTGTGAGCAATCTCGAGGTCTTAGGGAAACAAACACTGATAAGGAGTGTTGACATGGTAACGATTCCCTTCGGCGGTAGCTCCATGGTTGTGGATGGAAAGCTTGAAGCAGAGGCTTGTAAACCAATTGCCTTTGGTGGCAACGAGTTCACGTTGACGGATGCGATGAACTGCATGGGCTGCGAAGTGGGCGATTTTGAAGCTTCGAGAAGGGCTGGAGAAAAGAAAGACTACGACGTCGTGGTTGAGCAATTCGTATCTCTTATCGCCGAAAACCTTAGGGAAATGGAGGCTGAGAAGATAATTGGCGCTGGTTACCTTGCGCCACACGTGATACCAGAGATTGCCAAGAAGGCAAAGATCAGCTACGTGATTCCGAAGTTCTGCGAGGCAGTCAGAGCCATTGGCTCCGCAATCTCAAAGGTTAGCCTTACACTCCATGCGAGGTTCGATACGGAAAAAGGTGTTGCGATCTACAACGGCGTCTTTGAAAAAAGCCCGTTTAGAGTTGGGAGCATACCTGGGAGCGAAGAAATAATCGAAGTTGTTAAGAAGAAGATAGTTGAAGTAGCAAAGAGCTTTGGAGCCGATGACGTTGGAGAAGTGAAGGTTATCGACTTCCATTCCTTTACCATAGTGAAAGGCGACATGAAGCGCGGAGTTATCGCGGACGTAACAGTGCAGATCGAGCCAGGGGTGAAAGAATGGAAGAAGCCCTGAAGGAACTTCTTAAAGCAATCGAAGACCTGAAAGACAAAGCAAGAGATGGGTGGGTGATAGTAGTCGAAGGGGTTAAAGACAGGGAAGCGCTTAGAAAACTCGGAGTTGATGGAGAGATCGTGACTTTTTCTGGTTTCCTCAGCACAGCGGAAAAACTGAGGGATAAGAAGGTAGTTATATTGACGGATTACGATGATAAAGGCGAGAAAATTGAGCGTGGATTACAAAGAGCGCTTTTGAGCTATGGAAAAACTGCGGACGTTGAATTGAGGAAGAGAATATTTTGCTACGTGAAGAAAGAAATCACGAAAGTTGAGGAACTCTATGCTTACCTTGTGAGGGAGGGACATGTTGGAGTTTGAAAAGCTCGTGGAAGCAGTTGAGCAGTTGATAGTTAAAGCTCATACCGAGATTCCCGAAGACGTTGAAAAGGCTTTGAAAAGGGCCTATGAAGTAGAGGAGAATGAGATAGCGAGGGAGAATCTCGAGATAATGCTTAAAAATCTCGAAATAGCAAAGAAAAACCAAGTTCCAATTTGTCAAGATACCGGATTACCGATATTCTTTGTGGAGATTGGAAGAGAGCTAAGGCTCGATTTCGACATCAAGGAAGCTATAAGCGTTGCAGTTAAGGAAATGACACCAAAAATTCTGCGTCCAAATGCGGTGCATCCAATAACGAGAGCGAATTCAGGGAATAACACAGGTATAAGGGTTCCGATCGTTAACTGCGAGATCGTTGACGGGGATAGGCTTAGAATCGTTTACTTCCCAAAGGGAGCTGGTAGCGAGAACGTTTCTACTTTGAGAATGCTTTTGCCAATGGAAGCGAGTAGAATAAAGGACCTCGTAGTTGAGGTGGTTGCGAACGCAATGGGCTTACCATGTCCGCCCATAGTTGTTGGGCTTGGAATCGGGGGTAGCTTCGATCTCTCCGCAAAGCTCGCCAAGAAGGCTTTGCTAAGGCGACTTGACAGTATGAACGATTTTGAGCTCGAAATCCTCGATGCGGTCAATGGTCTCGGCATTGGACCGATGGGTCTCGGTGGAAAAACCACTGCCTTAGCTGTGCTTTCTGAAATCGCTCACTGCCATACTGCGTCGTTGCCAGTTGCGGTGAACATCCAATGTTGGGCAAATCGAAGAGCGGAGGTCGTGCTATGAACGTTTTGAAGTCTCCAGTTGGTGAAGAGATATTGGAGCTGAAGGCTGGCGATATAGTCTATGTGGATGGAGAAATAATGACCGCAAGGGACAAAGCGCACGTGAGGGCAGTGGAGATGATGGAGAAGGACTTGGAGTTACCATTTAGCTTTAACAAGTCCATCGTTTATCACTGCGGGCCCATAGTTCAGGGTGGAAAGGTGATCTCAGCCGGTCCTACGACGTCTGATAGGATGAGCGCTTTTATACCAAGGATGATGGAGAAACTCGAATTCTTTGCGATGATTGGAAAAGGTGGTATTAGCGAAGAAGCTGTTAAGGCGATGAGGGGAAAAGCGGTCTACTTAGCCTTCACCGGTGGCGCGGGCGCGTTTGCAGCGAGCAAGATAAAGAGGGTGAAGGGAGTTTTTTGGGAAGATCTTGGCATGGCTGAAGCCGTCTGGGTTTTCGAAGTGGAAAAATTCGGTCCTTGCATCGTTGCTATAGATTCGAGGGGAAGGAATCTTTACGAAGACGTTCGCAAGAGGTTGATTGAAAAACTGAAGAAATGAGGATCGTTCTCCACGTTTCTGGGCATTGCATAGAAAAGGCGGCGAAGATGAGGTATGAAACCCTTGTCCTACAGCTTTTAAGGGACGAAGACTTGGAGAAAGAGAAGGAGCTTGAGTTCTTGCTCGAGTTCATGAAAAAGGCAGACTTTGCAGAGCTACGCAAAAAAGGCTTTGATGGTAGCAAGGAAGTCTTCGTGGTGATAAGGAAAGAGGGGGACGAGTTCTTAGTTGAAAGCGTAGAGGAGAAGGTTAGTTAAAAAGGTGCGGGTCATGCTCACGTTCATCGGCTTGGGGCTTGGTGACGAGAAGGATATAACGATCCGTGGTCTTGAAACTGTGAAAAACGCGGACCTCGTTTATGCTGAATTCTACACCTCGAGGATCTTTGCTTCAATTGAAGACCTTCAGAAATTCTTCGGTAAGGAGATAAAGGTGTTGAGCAGAGAAGACCTCGAAGAAAAAGCAGGAAAGCTTATAGAGGAGGCGAAGCAGAAGAAAGTCGCAATACTCGTTGCCGGAGATCCGACGATTGCAACCACGCACGTCGCCGTATTGCTCGAAGCAAGGAAAAAAGGAGTCGAAACTCGCATCGTAAACAACGCGAGCATAATAAACGCAGTCTGCTCTCTTACAGGGCTTCAAAACTACAGATTTGGAAAATCCGCGACTGTGAGTTGGCAAAGGTCAAAAGCGTTTATCGACGTGATCAAGGCTAATTTGAGCATAGATGCGCACACCTTGCTTTTCTTAGACTTAAATCCACCGATGCTGATTCGTGATGCAATAGAGAGGATTCTTGAATTCGAAAAAGGCTTTGAAAACCACTTTGCAGTCGGGATTGCGAGGGCTGGAAGTGAAAACGCGATTGTTAAATGTGATAGGCTTGGAAAACTCTTGAACTTCGATTTTGGCGACCCATTGCATACGCTCGTAATCCTTGCGAGAAAGATACACTTCATGGAATACGAGTGCCTTCGCTTTTTCGCCTCAGCTCCAGAGGAGTTGAAGGAGTGGGTTGCATGAAAGAAACGAGAGGGCTACTGCTACTACTTCTCGGTTTTGCTTTAACTCTCGTGATTTGGTGGTTTTATGGGTAGAATGGAAGAGATAAAAGAGCGATTTGGCGATTTGCTCGACGAAGAAACGATGGAAATGCTTGCAAACTACGAAGTCGTTTTATTCACAAAAATCGCAGATATAAAGCCTGGGAGAGTGAACATTCGTGGCAAGGTGAGTGGGATTGGTGATCCAGAAACCGCGAGAGAGATATACCTTTCTGACGAGACTGGACGCATTAAGGTTTTTGTGAGCAGAGACGTTTACTTCCAAGCGGACATTGGCAAGGAGATCGAGATCTACAACGGATTTGCGAAAGAAGGAAAAAATGGTGTTGAAGTTCACGCAAACAAGTTCTCGATCGTTAGATTCTTGGAGTAGAAGAGATGCGACTCGCATTCGCAATCGGAGCATCCGAAGTTTGGAATTTTCTTAAACGTTATCAACGTTATCTTTGATGCAAGCTCACACTCTGGGATCTTGAAGAGAATAGCCCCTATAACAGTAAATATTCCGGATATGTGATCTATGTGCCACTTCTTCGCTTTTGCGTTGAAGTGTCTCACGACTCTGCTGATCTTCTTCGCACTCCCCACGTAGTAGTAGTATCCGGGCTCAAAGGTTATGGTTCCGAGCTTTCCGACTTGCAAGGATCTCTTCTCGCTGTTCTCGAGAATCAAGACGTATGAGCTCATAGCGAGTAGGCTTTGTAACAACTCCTACAGCACTCTGGTAGGGGAAGATAAGGTTTGAGCAGTCTGTACTCGTAGATCTTTCTGAAATCAGAGTAGCTTTTGCTTTTCCAAACCTTATAGAACTCTTCTGCTTTACCGAAGTATTGCTTCATGACTTTGAATTCCTGCCCTTTAAAGAATCTCGTTATATACTCTCCTTCGGTTGGGAGGTGGAGATAAGCACATGGAGAGACGTTGCAATCAGCTGTGATGAAGCAATTCTTTATCGGATTCTCAGCGCAAACCAAGGCTTCTTCTATCTTTATTGGTCTTGCGACAAATTTTATCTTCAGCTCCTCAGCCTTTTTCTTCGCAGTTTCGATTATTCGCAGATATTCTTCGCTTGGGTTTTCCGAGAAAACCTCGTAACCAACGAGGTCTCTCGATGGAATGTAGTCTAAGTTGTTCGCGATGAGCTCGTCTGCTTTGATGGACTTTGCAAACTCAACGAGCATCGGAAGCTCTGAAATTGTGTTCTTCATCATCAACGTCGCTATAACGACTTTTGGCTTCTTCTTGAGCGATGTAATTGTCTCGATTTTCTCTGCCAACTCTTCGAGCTTTGTCTTTCTCACCTCTCTTTGCCCATTGATTCCGGCGATCGAGATCGCAATTAGATCGAGCTTCGCGATCTCTTCCTTCCACTCCGGCAAAAGTAGTCCGTTCGTTGTCAAACTAAGCTTGCAGTGCTTTTTTGCGAACTCTATCATTTCCCCGAGCTCGGAATTTAGCAAAGGTTCTCCCCAGCCTTGCAAGTGAGCGTAACGAAATCGAGAAAAAGGGATCTTCTTGAACTCTTCAAAGCCCATGTCCTTCGCTTTCCATCTGAAAAAGCTCTTTGGGCACATCAAGCAGCTTAACTGACAACGCGTGGAGACTTCGATTTGAACAAAATCAAGCTTAGAAAAAAATAAAAACATGTTAGGATTTCTTTTTAAGCTTTCTTCTTCTCGCTCTCGATTTTGGGTGTAATTTCGAGCATTCTACTGTAAATCTCGTCCTGTTGCTTCTCCAATTGATCGAGAAGCTTCTTGAAATTCTCAAAAACCTTTGTCTGCGACTCAGCGTAGAGCTGGATCGCTTTTCGAACGCTTTCAAAGCTCTCACTCGGAACAAATTGTTTCACGTAGAACTCATACATGCTCACGTAGCTGTCCATCGCCACTTTCAACAGATCCAAACTCGTCCTCGCAATTCCGAAACCCATCTTGTAGAAACCCCTACCCGCTTCCATCAACTCCTTCATCTCCATACTTTTCACCTCCTTCTCTAATTACTATTACCTTAACGACGTCACCATCGCGTATTCCCAAAGCCATTTTTTCAGCTTCGGGAATCGAGATTCTTCCACCAGCCTGAACCTTTGCCCTAAAGACTGCGATGTCTTTGTTGAGGATGCTGAAACCTGAAATGAGTTTCATCATCGAAGAGAGAGTTTCCATGAACTCTCTCTGCAATCGCAGTGCGTCTTCCCAGAACTTCTGGATCTCGCTGAAGTTTGGCACCATCTAATGGTATTAGTTGCCATAGATATAAATACCTTTTGGTTTAAAATCTAAATTCGATAAAAAAATGAGCTAAAGCATAGCAAACCAATTCGTATGGCTTCGGAAACCAAAACCCCGATAAATTTTTTAAATGGATTTCGCTATGCAGATTATGAAAGCTGTAGAGATGTCTGAGAACGTTTTTTGGGTTGGAGTTCTCGACTGGGATGAGCGCGACTTCCACAACTTTCAAACTCCGAGGGGCTTGACGTATAACTCCTACCTCATC
>JBKBUO010000069.1:0-6630 GCA_046290005.1 Archaeoglobaceae archaeon
GAACTTTATTATGTCCTCTTCTGTGACCTTCCCCTTGTAGTCTGGCTTCAGAGCTATGAAAGCCTTCACAGTTTCTCCTCTGTATGGATCTGGAACTCCAATCACGGCAGCTTCGAGCACCGCTGGGTGCTCGTAGAGGATCTCCTCAACCTCTCTTGGGTAGATGTTGTATCCGCCCGCAATTATCAGATCCTTCTTCCTGTCCACGATGTAGAAGTATCCGTCTTCGTCCATCTTTGCCATGTCTCCAGTTAGAAGCCAGCCATTGATGAGAACCTTTGCAGTTTCGCTTTCCATCTTCCAGTAGCCCTTCATGACCTGTGGGCCGTAGATTGCGAGTTCCCCAACTTGCCCTGGTGGCAAGATGTTGCCCTCGTCGTCAACAACGACCGCAAGAGTGTCTGGCACTGGAATGCCAATGCTCCCCTCTTTGTTCAAACCATAAAGCGGATTCGCATGAGTAACTGGAGAAGCCTCGCTCAACCCATAGCCTTCTACAAGCTTACCTCTAGTGGCGTTTTCGAAGTTTCTCTTAAGCTCAACTGGCAATGGCGCAGCTCCGCTTATGCACGCCCTAATGGAGGATATACTGTACTTTTTCCTCTCCGGGAAGTTCAAAACCGCTGCATACATCGTTGGAACGCCACAGAATATCGAGACCTTGTACTTGTCGATGAACTTCAAGATCGTCTTTATGTCCCTCGGATCCGGGACGAGGACAATAGTAGCACCAAAGGCGATTGGTGCATTGAGCGAAGTCGTCATACCATAGCTGTGGAAATACGGAAGAACCCCGAGGTATACGTCGCTCTCCGGATTCTTGTCGGGGAGCCATTCGAGCACTTGATACGTGTTTGCAACCAGATTGTAATGGGTGCTCATAACAGCCTTTGGCACACCGGTCGTTCCACCGGTGTAAAGAAAGACCGCTACGTCCTCCTTTGGATCTATCTTCGGTCTCTCCCTCGAAGGTGGATGCTTCGCGACGTCGTTCCAAAATGCAACATCTCCTCTCTTCTCAATCTTAACCTTCTGCTTTTTGAGCGGATAAAGCTTGTTGAGCGGGAAAGGTAAAAAGTCTTCGATCTTACAGATAATCGCCTTCTTTAGCTTTCCCTCATTTAGTATCTTCTCTATTCTTGGATAGACCATCTCAACGAAAAATCCTGCTTCTGCCTCGCTGTTCTCGACTATATACCTTATCTCCCTCTCTGTGTAGAGCGGATTGCACTGCACAACAGTTGCACCAGCTTTTAGGATACCATAGTAGGCGATGACGTAGTGTGGCGTATTTGGAAGGTCTAACACTACCTTGCTACCCTTTCTTATCCCAAGGCTGTAAAGATAGCCCGCAACTCGATCGCTCAACTCATCCAATTCTTTGTAGCTTATCTTTTTACCGTAAAAGATCAAGGCTGTCTTGTTTGGGTTCTTTTTTACGCTCTCTTCAAGCAAGCTGTAAAGTGGTATCTCGGGGTAGTCTATGTGGTCCCGAACACCTTTGTCGTAGTGCTTAACCCATATTCGCTTGACTTCCTCAGGCCGAACTTCCATTATCGATTTTCCCTCGACTCCGAGCATGTCTGCTCCTTTAAGAATAAGTATAAATATCTTTTGATATCGAGCTTTCCCGAGCGATGTGATTTTACAAAAAGTTATTAAGCTGAACGACAAGCAGAGACGTGGAACTCGGTTGTCTATCTTTCTCGCATAAGAGGGCGAAAGTCGAAGAGATAGAGAGAATCGTAAAAGATCCCAATTTGCTATCCACTCTTATCTCATACTCTTTTTCTGAGTTTGCTTTCATAACGACTTGCAACAGATTTGAAGTTTACGCTTACTCTGAAAACGTCGCTTCTAAGCTTGAAAAATTGGCTAAGGAGCTCGGAATCGAGAACGCAGAGTTCTACTTTGGAGAAGACTGCTTGCGCCACTTGATGCGGGTATGTGCTGGAATCGAGTCGATGATCGTTGGGGAGAACGAGATACTTGGACAGGTGAAGAAATCAATTTGCAAATGCGAAGAACTCGGCTTTGCAGGCGAAAACCTGAGAAGGATATTTTCCAAGGCTATCCAGGTTGGGAGTAAAGTCAGAAGAGAAACCGAGATATCAAAAAGAGCTCTCAGCATAGGCTCCGCGGCGGTTGAGCTTGCGGAAAGAGTTCTTGGATCTCTCGAAAGGAAAAAAGTGCTAATCATTGGTGCAGGTGAGATGGGAGAGTTGGTAGCGAGGTCGATAAGGAGAAATGTGGAAACGATCTTTATCGCAAACCGCACATTTTTAAAAGCTGAGATGCTTGCAAAAAGGTTAAAGGGGATCGCAGTCAAATTTGACAGGCTTGAGGAGTTCTTGAGAATTTGCGACGTTGTCATCTCAGCAACCTCTGCACCGCACGTTGTGCTCACAAAAGATACCGTGGAAAGGGCCATGGCTGGGAGAGAAAAAAAGCTTGTCATCATCGACATCGCATTGCCAAGAGATGTTGAAGATTCGGTGAAGTCAATTCAGAACGTTGAGCTTTTCACGATCGACGACTTAAGAGAGATAAGCGAGAGAAACCTCATTTCAAGACTTTCAGAGGTGAAGAAGGCGGAAGAGATAATAGAGAGAGAGCTTGCACACTTTAAGGTTTACTTGAAAGATCTCGAAGCAAAAAAGGCAATAGATGCCATGTATTCACTCGCAGGCAAGTTCATCGACGAAGAAGTTGAAGAACTCTGCGCAAAGCTTGAGAAGCTCGGTTTAAATGAGGACTTGAGACCGCTGATAAGATCTTTTGCCATCTCGCTCATAAAGAAGTTCTTGAGCGAGCCAACCGAGAAGTTGAAGATAGCAGCGAGAAGTGGGAATGATGAGCTCATATGTGCAATCGCAGAGGTGTTTGGAAATGGCAAAGTTTCCCGAGTTGAGAATGAGAAGGTTGAGGGGAGAAAATTTAAGGAGTCTGTTTCGCGAGTCGAGGCTCAGGATTGAAGATCTAATCGTTCCAATTTTCGTGGATGAGACTGCAAAGGAGAGAAAAAGGATTTCCTCGATGCCAGGCTATTATCGGCTTCCAATAGGAGAAGTGACAAAGGAGATCGAAGAGTGCATGGACCTCGGATTAAAAGCCTTTATATTCTTTGGGATTCCAAAGAAAAAGGATGAAGTAGGTAGCGAAGCTTTCAACGATGATGGAGTAGTTCAAAAAGCTGTCAAGCTCGCTAAAAAAGAGTTCCCGGATTCAGTTGTTATAACCGATGTATGTCTATGCGAATACACGAGCCATGGGCATTGTGGAATTGTTAAGAACGGTAGAATTCTGAACGACGAAACTCTGCCAATCCTTGGGAAAATCGCAATTAGCCATGCTAAGGCTGGCGCTGACATCGTTGCGCCCTCAGGGATGATGGATGGGATGGTAAAAGCAATAAGGGTCGCGCTCGATAGCGAAGGTTTCAGCGACGTCGCAATAATGAGCTACTCTGCGAAGTTTGCATCTAATTTTTATTCGCCGTTCAGAGAAGCTGCGGAGAGCGGTTACAAATTCGGAGACCGAAAGACTTACCAGATGGACTTCCACAACAGCAATGAAGCGCTAAGAGAGATAGAGATCGACATAAACGAAGGGGCGGACATAGTGATGGTAAAGCCCGCGCTCGCTTATTTGGACGTGATTCGAAGAGCAAAGGAGAAGTTCTTGGTTCCATTGGCTGCCTACAACGTAAGTGGCGAATATGCGATGGTGAAATCTGCGATCGAAAAAGTTTTGCTGAGTGAAGAAATCGTCTATGAAATTCTCGTTGCTATAAAAAGGGCGGGAGCGGATTTAATAATCACGTATCATGCGAAAGAAATTGCGGAGCATCTTTAGGGCTAATTTTATATTCCAAAACCGCTTAGGATTTGCGATGAGAGTTGACATCGAAAAGCTGAGGTTTGGCACCGAACTCGTGAAGCGTGGATTTGCGAAGATGCAAAAGGGAGGAGTCATAATGGATGTCACAAACGCTGAACAAGCGGTTATCGCAGAGGAAGCTGGAGCGGTTGCGGTAATGGCTTTGCACAAGGTTCCAGCAGATATCAGAGCGAGCGGAGGAGTGGCGAGGATGGCAGATCCGAAGAAGATAGAAGAGATAATGGATGCGGTAACGATTCCGGTGATGGCAAAGTGCAGAATTGGACACATTGCGGAAGCAAAAGCCTTAGAGGCGTTGGGAGTCGATATGGTCGATGAAAGCGAAGTCCTAACACCTGCGGACACGTTTTTCCACATATACAAGAAGGATTTCGTAGTCCCATTCGTCTGCGGAGCGAGAAACCTTGGCGAGGCTGTGCGGAGAATCTGGGAAGGCGCTGCGATGATAAGAACGAAAGGCGAAGCTGGAACTGGGAATGTAGTCGAAGCGGTCAAGCACATGCGCTTAATAAACCACGCCATCTACTTAGTCCAGAATACAAGTGAGGAAAAGCTTTATTTAGTTGCCGAAAAATTCGCTTCTCGCTACTCAGAGCTTTCAAAGCTCGTTAGAGAAGAAATGGGTCTAAGCATCGAAAAAGAGATGATTTACGAGAGGTTTACGTTCGAAGAGATCGTTGATGGGATTTACGAAATTCTACTTGAAATCAGGGAACTTGGAAGGTTGCCAGTTGTGAACTTCGCAGCCGGTGGCATCGCAACCCCAGCTGACGCTGCGTTGATGATGCGCCTTGGTGCAGATGGTGTCTTTGTTGGCTCGGGAATCTTCAAGTCCTCGAATCCGCAAAAGTTCGCAAAGGCGATAGTTGAAGCTGTGCAACACTACGATGAGCCAGAAATCGTTGCAGAGGTTTCAAAGGAGCTTGGAGAGGCTATGAAAGGGATTGAAGTTACGAAATTGGGCGAAAACGAGCTCTTGCAGACAAGAGGAACATGAGAGTAGCGGTCGTTGGAGTCCAAGGTGACGTCGAGGAGCATGTTTTAACAACGAAAAGGGCGATGAAAAACCTTGGAATAGAGGGCGAAGTGGTTGCGACAAGGAGAAAAGGAGTAGTCTCTAAAAGCGACGCTGTGATAATTCCCGGTGGGGAGAGCACAACGATAAGCAAACTCATTTTTGCGGACTCGATTTCAAAGGAGATCGTTGAGCTTGTAGAGAGCGGAAAGCCTGTGATGGGGACTTGCGCTGGCTTAATCGTGCTCTCAAAGTTTGGGGATGAGCAAGTTGAGAAAACAAAAACGAAGTTGCTTGGGCTTTTGGACGTTAAAGTCAAGAGAAATGCCTTTGGCAGGCAAAGGGAGAGCTTCCAGATAGTCTTAGAGATGAAAAAAGTAGGCAAAATTGACGCTGTTTTTATTAGGGCTCCGATCATCGAAGAGGTCGGCAAAAACGTTGAAATTCTTGCGGAGTTCGAGGGAAAGATAGTTGCGGTTCAGCAAGGTAAAATCCTTGGCTTGGCTTTCCATCCTGAGCTTTCAACTACGAAGGTGCACGAGTTCTTTTTAGGTCTTGTGGAGTAGCCTATAACTTCCCCGAGATCGGTTTTTTAAGACTCGATGTTGGAAACATCTAACTGAGAATTGTCAACTTGTAGCTGGAATTTCAAATCGTTGTGCGGTTTTCCATTCTCGTCTGGGCTCCAAAGGGTTTGGTAAATACCGAAGTATATGTCCCGGTTAAGGTTGGGTGGATGTCCTTCAATTATATGCCTTGGATCGCTTGTTCCGGTTGCGAAGGGTGAAAATGTGTTGTAAGCTTGATTACGAAGCACTATCCTATCTGCTAAAAACAGCACTCTTGCTGGGCGATCAGCATGGCGCCTTTGCAACCATCCAGATTTTATAAGTTTCCAGACTACTTGAAAGGCTACGAACGTTTTACCAGTTCCCGTTGCCATTGTGAGGAGAATGCGTTTTTGTCCACGCATTATGCGTAGAATGACCTCCCGAATCGCTCTCTCCTGAAAGTAGTGTGGGCGTTTTCCACATAGAATTTCGGGGCAGTATGGGTAAAGTAAAGGGTTGGATAGCCTTTCATCTAAACCATACACTATGGGCGCCTCTCTGAGTTTTCCAAGAATGGGCTGCTCGAGACCGGTGTTTTCTTTCCAACGCCTCCAAAGTTCTTTAGGACTTGGAAATCCTGATAGCTCCCTTGTTGTGTTGGTGAAAAAGTCGTATTCGATAATTGTGTGACCATTAGTTGCATAGGCGAAGGGCAGACCAAGATCTTGAGCATAACGCTTGGCTTGTTCCAATCCAGACTCAGGCGAACTATCTTCAGGCTCCACTTCTACAACCGCAATTGGAAATCCATCGGTATAGCGCAAGAGGTAATCTACTCGTTTGGGTTTTCCTCGCTGTGTTTTATCGCCCACGAGAATTATCTTTCCCGGTGTGTATTGATAATTCGCCTTGTAGCAAAACTCGCGCGAAATTCTTTCTTCGGTCCACCCCGCTACTTTCAACTTGGGCTCAACCAACCGTGCACGTGTATCGGCTTCGTTTAGAGGCATAATCTCCCCTCATCTCGCGAAGCTACAGATGAGGTCTCGTTCGATCACCTTGATGAAGATGTGACGCAATCAAACATTCGAGACGAATCATTAACTTCCCAACTCTCATATCCCAACCCTTCAATTATTAGAATTGTCAAACCCATAAATATAT
>JBKBUO010000070.1:0-6593 GCA_046290005.1 Archaeoglobaceae archaeon
GTTTCCCGTAACACCTGCGGAGAAAACACGAATCTTAGAAATTCTCTTCGTTTTCTTATCGAGCAGTTCTTTCTCATCTGGTTCTGCAAAGGCACCAATCGGGAAAAGGGCTAAGATCAAACCCAGAGCCTTTACTTTTATGCCCTCAACTCTGCAGAGAATCGCATGAGCTATTTCGTGAACCACTATCGCGATCACAAGTCCTATGAAACCCCAGACAAGAGGTATGAAGGGATTTATGCCCGGAATCAGCAAAGAAGCCTGTGGACTCGTAAGCTCAGAGGGTTGCGGAGGGGAAATTATCATCACAAGGTCTGCAAAGATCACGAGAAACAACATGAAGAACATCGCGAAGAACAGCATCGGGATTCCAAGATTTGCCAACAATTTCCAAAAAGTTCGTGCCTTGGAGATTTTTTCCACTGCATTAAGACCGCGTTTAGTTCTAATCATTAAAATCGGACCGTAGCTCTTTAGACCGTATTTTTCGAGAATTCCCATTCGATTCAGCATCTCGATGGCTGTCCAGTAGAGCAGAAACACGAATAGTAGCCAAAGCATTGAACTCTCTTCGTGTAAAAGAATAAAAATCTTTTCCAATTACGTGTATTCCTTAACTACCGTCGCTAAAACTTCTCCTCTTCCTCCAGTAGGCTTTGCAATTGTTCTCCCGCAGATTTGGCACTTCACAACGATAGATGGATGATCAAAGATTACTTGCTCATGCTCACAATCTGGACACTTTACTCGGATGAACTTGCTCTTCTTTGGCATTAGATCACCTCTCGATTAGCTCAAATCTCTTTGCCCTCCATGTTTTTCTCGTCTCAGCTTTCTTGCAAACCGTGCACCTATACCTTATGTTCACCCTTTTCGTTGGCTTATCTCCGCCAGGAACTTTGCTGAACTTCCCGAGGTTCCCAACCTTCCCTCTTCTCCTTTTCTGCCTGTTAATCCACTTAAGCTGACTTGGTCTACCCTTCCCGACTTTTTCAACCTCGTGAAGTGTGTGTTTCTTGCAGTATCTGCAGAAAGTCATAATCTTCTTCGGATACTTCATCCTTTCACCTCTATTTTCTCAGCCATGCCACTCTTTATCAACACCTCTGCGTTTTCCGCAGGTAGAGTAGCGACATCTTCCCTTCGCAATTTATATCTTTTTCCGTCAACTCCCAGTATCTCCACGTCCTTCTTTATTCTGACGAGAACCCTTTCTACACAGACCCTTCTATCTTCGAAAACTTCTCTCTTGAACTCACCGATCAATTCCACGAGTTTTTTAAAAAAGTTTCTCTCTGCAGATGTCAAGTCGTCTTCTCTAAAACTGATCTCTTGCTCGCAAACCTTCGCCCACGCAGCGTTGATGATCTTCCCTGTTCTAAGTTCAAATAGCTTTTTTTGCATCCTCTTTATTGTTCTAAGCTCGTCTAAAACTCTCTCATCTTCTTCTTTCATCTTTTCAAGCTCCTCAATTCTCTTGCGAATCTTCTCGTAAAGATTTTCGTCTATCTTCGTGATCTGAGACTTGTTCTTGTCTACTAGAACTATTAGCTCTTCGAGCATGCAAATCATTCTCCTCCTAAGTAATAAGGATTAGCGATGGTCTTTCGACTTAAACGCTTCGAAGATGAGGATGCCACAAGCGACGGAAAGGTTCAAAGAACTTACCTTTCCAACTCCGGGAATGCGAACTACCTCGTCGCATAGCTTTTTTACTCCTTTGGAAACACCCTTATCCTCTCCACCTACAACCAAAGCACAAGGTGTGTCAATTTTAATCTTGCGGATGTCCTCTCCATCGAGTTCTGCTGCAATCACGAAAAGGTCGAGCTTCTTCAGCTTTTTCACAACGTTGACCAAGTTTTCTTCACTGGCAATTTTCATGTGAAAAACAGCTCCAGCAGAAGCTCTTACGACTCCTTCTGTGATCCCAACTGCTCTTCTTCGCTTTATCACTACCCCGGCGCAACCAAAGAATTCTGCAGTCCTTATACAGGCCCCAAGGTTTTGAGGGTCGTTTACATTGTCGAGTATTAAGATGAAGCTTTTATCCGATATCGCTTTCTTAGCAATTGAATCGACACTTTCAAACCTAATCGGAGAAATCTCTGCACACACCTTTTCCCTCATCCCTCTTCGGTAGCAAGGGATTCCCCTTTCCTTAGCAAGCCTTAGGATTTCCTCCAATCCTTTTTCATCGCTGTAGTAGATCTTGCTTACCTTCCCAGCTTTCAACGCCTCTAAAACACTGTTAAATCCAGAGATTTCCATGGTAAAGAATTGGGTTCAAAAATTTAAGATTTCGTAGCTGAAAGAAGACCGTTTAGTGAAGTCAAATAGAAAGAGTGGAATTGCGATCCTTTTTCGAGAGCCGCAACTGCTTCATCAACTTCCCTTAGTTTTGAATCCAAGTCTTCGATTGATTTCGCTTCTTTAGCGACTTCAAACCAGAGCTTAAGTCTCTTTTTCGCTTCGCCAATGCTTTGCTTCGTCGTAACTCCGAAATGTGTTAGCGCAACAATTTCAACGTCGAGCTTTTCAAATTTCTCCAAGGTCTCAAGAGCCTTTTCGAAGTCAAAAGGAGGTGGTGTCAACGGGAAAACGTGTCCCTTGTAAATCATTCCAACTGCATCCGAGGGGAAAAGAATTTTTCTCCTCTTCAGAAGGTAAGCAACCATGTGCGGCGCATGTCCCGGAGCGTGGATCGCAATTAGCTCATCTTCGCCGAGATCAAAGATCTGTCCATCTTCGATTGCGATGATTTTATCCTCTTCAATGCTCTCAGGTTTCCCGTAAATCTCAGCGAGTTCACCAAGAACCGCTTTTGAAGCAACCCAAAGCTTTTCCGGATTTGCCACGTGCTTAAAACCCTTTGGATGCACCAGTATTTTTGCATTTGTTTTCTTCGCAATCGTCGCAGCACTTCCGCCATGGTCGATGTGGACATGCGTAACAGCGATATAGTCGAGCTTGGAAACACCGTGTTTTGAAAGAAAATCAAGGACTATGCTCGCTCCGTTGACCACGCAAGGCTCTATCAGAACTTTTTTATCAAAATCAAGGAAGTAAGTAGAGAATATCCCCGGAACCGCAAAGGAATTGATCAGGTATACCTTGTCCGCAACCTTCATAGCCCCACACTCTCTTCTCTTTTTTACAACACCCCAACGACTTCGCCCATAGTTTGTTGCCATTTTACTGGAATAAAAAATTTCCCCTTGTTTTTATTTCATCATCCCTCACCCTCCCCTTTAGAAATGGATCAAGCCCCACAGAACTTCTCACCTTCGAGAACTCGAATCAGTTCCAGCTAAACTTCCCCAAGGTTTTCGAGGGTAATTTTCAGTCTTCTCTTTTCTTGTTGGGTTTGACTGGAAAGATTTTTCCAAGGAAAGTTTAGAGTCGATTTTGTCATTTTTGGAGTTCTCAACGCAAGCCCCACCGGATCCACTCTCAGCGTTTCCGTGTGAAAATTAAAACGATAAAAATAAATTATTTATCGTAGCACTTTTCCGCCCAGAAATCTGCTTATAACTATCCTCTGCGCCTCGCTCGTTCCCTCGTAAATAGTCCCAACCCTCGCATCCCTGTAGTAGCGTTCTACGTCATACTCCTTGCTGTATCCATAACCACCGAAGATTTGAACAGCTTCGTAGCAAACCTTTACCGCTATTTCGCTTGCATAGAGCTTCGCAGCAGAACTTATCGCTGGATTCGGATTTCCTTTATCGATAAGCCACGCAGCTTTGTAAACTAAAAGCTTTGCAGACTCTATTGCGGTGAACATGTCTGCGAGTTTGAAGGCTATCGCCTGATGCTCGATCAAGGGCTTTCCAAACGTCTTTCTCTGCTTCGCATACTCCAAAGCCCTTTCATAGGCTCCAATTGCCATTCCAAGGTGAAGCGCAGCTATTTTAACTCTGCTCTCGTTGAAGAAGTCCATCAACTGGTAGAAACCACGATTTTCTTCGCCTACGAGATTTTCCTTTGGGACTCGAACGTTTTTTAACGCAATTTCTGCAGTATCGTGACAATTTAAACCCATTTTCCTTATTTTTCTCGCCTCATAGCCTTCTCTGCTCGTTTCGACTACGAAGGCGCTAATACCACGATGCGGAGGAATCGTTTCGGAAGTCTTTGCAAGCACGATCACGTATTCCGCAACGCTACCATTGGTTATGAAGGTCTTCGAGCCGGAGATTACCCATTCGTCACCCTGTTTTACAGCCCTTGTTTTCATCGCTGCAACATCGGTTCCGCAGTCTGGTTCGGTTATCGCAATCGCAGACGGCTTTTTCCCCTTGACAACTCCGGGAATGAATTTCCCCTTCAAATCCTCACTTCCGTGCTTCAAGAGCAGTGGGACTCCCAAGACAGCGAGATCTATCGCGCTTCCAATGCTACTGTCTGCCCTCGTGAACTCGATGCTTATCACCGCTTCCGCAAGGCAATCCATGCCGGCGCCATCGTATTCCTCTGGAACGCTCGCGCCTATGTAGCCAAGCTTTGCAGCTTTTCTATAAATTTCCCACGGATACTCTTCTTTTTCATCAAAATCTCTACCAAAAGGCTTTATTTCCTTTTCAGCGAAATCTCGAACCGCCTGCTGGAGTATCTTGTGATCCTCGCTGAGCTCGAAGTTCATGCTTAATCCTCCAACCTAAAGCATGGCACAATCCTCTTATCTTTCATCGGATAAAAAAGCTCGCTTGGCATCTCTTTTGCAAAAACGCTAACCCTCTTCTCAGTTAGATCGTCCTCTTCAGCCAACTTTGCATCGACTTCAATGCGTCCAATGATCCATGGTCCTTCTTCGAGCTCAACCAACGCTACCACGTATGGAACTTCCTTTTCGTAGCCCATGGGAGCGACGTAAGTCACATTGTAAGTCTTTACAACCCCTTTTCCACTGAGAACGACTTTTTCCAGATTTCTGCTTGAGCAATTGTTGCAAGTCTGCTTTGGTGGGCAAGTGTAGGCTCCACAGTCTTTGCACTTCATTCCAAGGAGCTTTCCTTCAAGCAGAGCGTTGAAAAACTCGACGAACATCAGTCCACCCCCAGGATTACGTTAACGAGTGTTCCAAAATCACCGCCCAATGTATCTGTCATCGCGATCCTCGCATCCTTCACTTGGTTCCACTTGAATTCATTACGCAACTGCTTCACCGCTGTGTAGATCTGCGAAGTCCCAGTCGCGCCAACTGGATGACCCTTGCCGATAAGTCCACCATCTGGGTTAACTGGCAAATCACCGTCGATCGAAGTAACTCCTTCAACAGTTGCATAGCAAGCAGTGCCGTATTCGAAGAAGCCCATGGCTTCGAGTGCAATTATCTCTGCAATTGTGAAGCAATCGTGCACCTCGACGAAGTCAACGTCCTTAGGAGTGATTTTTGCTTCCTTAAAAGCCATCTCAGCAGCTTTTCTTCTCGGAACCGCTTTTATTATATCCTCACCTTGCCTGAAAAGACTTCCACCAGAAGCCTGACCAGTGCCAAGAACGTAAACTGGTTTCTCGCAGACCTCCTTTGCGAGCTTTTCGTTCGCAATTATCACCGCGCTACCTCCGTCGGTCATCGGACAGCAGTCGAGCAAAGTCAATGGAGAGCAGATCATCTTTGAGTTCAGAACTTGTTCAACCTTTAAGTCTCCGTATTTTCCATAAAACTGTGCCTTCGGATTTATCGCACCATACTTGTGGTTCTTCACAGAGACATGCGCAATCATTTCCCTGAGCTTTTGAAGTGGGATTTCATACTTCTTCGCGTAGTATCTGGCAGCGAGAGCAAAAACACCTGGGAAAGTTAGTCCAGCAGTCATCTCGTAAATTCCATCTGCTGCGGTTGCCAAAGCCCTTGTGCCAATTCCAGTCCCAGCACTCAACAATTTTTCTGACCCACCCACGACTACGCAATCGTAATAACCAGCTTTCACAGCCCTAACCGCTTCTCTAAAGGCTACGCTCGAAGATGCGCATGCACCTTCGTAGCGGATTGCGGGAACGTTTTTAAGCCCGATCTCGTCTGCGACGAATCCGCTGAGATTTGCAGATCCATCTGTCATTTCTCCAACAAAGTTCCCATAGTAAACCGCCTGAACTTGTTTTAACTCGATGTTTGCATCTTTCAATGCTTCAAAAAACGCCTCTGCAAACAAATCCGCCAAAGATTTCTCGCTGTGCTTTCCAAACTTCGTCATTCCTACACCAATAACTGTTACTCTCAAAATCTCACCTCCTCAAAACTCTCACCTTCGTAAAGGATGAGTAGGTAAAGTAGATAGTTCATCTTGTTCAAAACCTCCACGACTTTCTCATCAACCTGTCCATTTCTATAAAGGCTGACCGCTCTCCTTTCAGCCCTCCTCATCACGGCCCTAGCAACGCTAAGCGCAGAAGTCGTGATGTCTTTCTCCAATATAACAAAGTGCTTAGGTCTTTCGACCTTCTGCTCCAACGCTTCGATGATGGAGACTACCGCATCGAGATCCTTGTGGTTAATCTTTGCACCGGCGATGTTTGCACAGATTCGAAAAAGGATGAGCTGGATTTCCTTAAGAATTTCTTTAACTTCTTCCTTCTTGCTGAGGACC
>JBKBUO010000071.1:0-6416 GCA_046290005.1 Archaeoglobaceae archaeon
GCAAATTTCGCAAGCTCTTCTGCGAATTTCGAAACATCTTTACCGATAACCACGGCATTGCTTTCGCCGAGTTTGTTCGCAAGGTTGAGAAGCTCTATGCTCAATGAGTTTAGCTCTCCAAACCTGTGTTCGGCAATCGCAAATACCTTCATCCGACCAGCCCCCTTTCCTTTAGAATTGCAATTACCTTTGAAGCCACTTGATCTGGATCTCCTGTGATCATTTCGGCTTTCTTAACTGGAGGCAGATACATCTTCACCACTTCGACCCTCTTACTCTTCGGTTCGAGCTTCACTTCTTTCATTTCCTTCGTCTTTGCCTTCTTTATACCCATCACCGAAACGTATCTCGGCTCGTTTATACCGCTTTGAATCGTAAGCAAACAAGGCATTGGAAGCTCTGATTCTTCTTGATAACCACCTTCTATCTCTCTCTTGATCTTCACACTCTTGTCTTTGATGTCTATTGCAGTTACCGCAGTTGCAAACGGCAAATTGAGCATGGCTGCGAGAAGAACTCCAACGAGTGCGTTGTTCATATCTTGACTCATCAGCCCTGCAAAGATCATGTCGAACTTCTCGTTTTTGATCGCTTCCGCGATAACTTCGGCAGTCTGATACGCGTCGATTCCACCGTCGAATGGAATCTTTATTGCCCTGTCCGCACCCATCGCTAAGCACTTGCGAAGCGTGTCGTCGCAGTTCTTTCCGACTCCAACAACCACGACTTCACCACCAAGCTTTTCCTTTATCCTTATCGCCTCTTCGACAGCATAGCGATCCCAGTCGTTTATGTCAAAGACAGCGGTGCCAAGAGAAAGGCTTTTTCCGTCACTCGCAATTCCTACTTCACTTTGTGGATCTGGTGCATGTTTTGCAAGCACGATAATTTTCATCCCACCACCATCGAGCGTGGATTTGCTTGAATAAAAAATTTTCTATCTTAAAAAATTTTGCTTTTGCAATAATTAAGCAAATCAAATCGGAACGAGTTCGAACATTAGGTAGCCTTCTTTTCTCTGTGAAACCTCAACTCTAACTCTTTGTCCCGGAACAACCTTCTTTGGATCTCCTTTTAGCCAAGAGAGAATTCGAACACCATCGTCGAGTTTTGCAATCGCAACCGCGTATGGATCGTAGGCTGAAAAGCTTGGTGGACGGACGAAGATGACAGTTAGGGTCTCGAGCACACCCTCTCTTTTGAGCTCAACCCATCCCATCTCAGACTTCATGCAACTTGGGCAATCTCTCTGCGGTGGGAAGAAAAGACGACCGCATTTGCATTTTGTTGCGAGCAACTTCCCTTCCCTAAGAGCTTCGAAGAACTTCTTCGTGTTCTCGATGGAGATCGTGTATCGAATCTTTAGCTCCCTTAAATCGACCCACTGCAATGCCCCACTCTTTTCATCTGGGACTATTGGCAATCCAAATTTTTCGATCGCCTCTTTCTCCATTTCTATCACCTCTTTTCTAATCCGTAGATCGTTACGTAGGTGTAGTGTCCCGTGCCACCGACGTTGTGCGTTAGCCATCTACCATTCCTTATGTCCGCTTGTCTTCCGGGATCCGCTTTTCTGAGAAGCTGTTTATAAGCTTCGACCGCTTGACTTACGCCAGTTGCACCAATTGGATGTCCTTTGGCTTTTAATCCACCATCAACGTTGACTGGTATCTTCCCACCGATGTAGGTTTGCTCATTCCTTATGAGTTCAACCCCTTCGCCACGCTTGCAGAAACGAAGGTCTTCGTAGGCTATTATCTCTGGTGCTGTGAAGCAGTCGTGAACGTTTGCCCCATCGATTTCTCTCGCTGGCTCTTCGATTTTAGCAATCTTATATGCTTGATCCGCTGCAAAACTCGCAGATGCAAGGCTCGTGAAGTCTTCTCTTCTGCTTAAATTTGCGGTTCCAGTTCCAACGCCTTGTGCGAGTATCCAAACCTTTTCCTCGATTCCCATTTCCGTCACTTTCTCTTCACTCGCCAAGATTACACAAGCTGAGCCATCGGTTATCGGTGAGCAATCGAACAGCTTGAACGGCCAAGCTACGTATGGGCTTTTAAGCACAGTTTCAACGTCGATCTCTCTTTGAAATTGCGCATATGGATTCTTTGCTCCATAGTAGTGGTTCTTAACCGCTACCTTTGCATAATCTTCTTCGGTAGCACCGTATTTTAGCATGTAAGCTGTGCCGTGGAGCGCGTAGTAGCCCGGGAAAGTCAAACCGAAATTCTCGAATTCCCAGAAATAGCTCCCAAATCTTCCAATCATCTCTATAATCGCCGGATTCGGAGATTCCTGCATTTTTTCAACACCTAAGACAAGGACTATGTCCGCGAGTCCAGATTTTATCGCGGTGTAGCCAACCCTTACTGCAGCGCTTCCAGTTGCGCAAGCAGCCTCGACGCGCATCGAACCCTTTGGTGCTAAATCTGCGTATTCTGCAATCAACGCCGGAACAGCTTGCTCGCTACTCCACATCCCAGCGGTTCCAACTACGAAGAAGTCGATGTCCTTCGGCTCAAGGTTGGCACTTTCAAAAGCTGGTTTCATCGATTCCCAGCAGAGCTCTGGTATGTTCACGTCTTTTCTAGTTCCAAACTTCGAGTGTCCAACTCCTATGATTGCGACGTTTTCGGACATAGTCTAAGAGATTTGCCGAGCTTTATATGTTTTCGCGTTCGTAAACAAGGAATGGCGTAAAATTAAAAATTATTTATTTTAATATGGAACAAGAACCAATCCAAGAGAGAACGGAATGGTTGCAAGGATCATGACCGCTATGGTGTATCCAAAAACATCCCTCGCTTTAGTCCCAGTTAATCCAAGCAGAGGTATTGCCCAGAAGGGCTGGAATAGATTCGTCCAAGCATCTCCTGCTGCGAATGCTATTATAGACTTCCCCAACGGAACCCCGAGCTGATGAGACGTTCTCGTGACTATCTCGCCGATAGCAGCCCACTCTCCACCGCCTGAGGGTATGAAGATGTTTATGAAACCAGAGAGATACAAGCATATCGCTGGCCAAGTCATAGGAGTTGCAACCTGCGCTATCGCGTTGGACAGCACCATCGCGAGATTGGTTCCATCGACGAGTGTGTATCTCATCAAGCCCATTATTCCTGCGTAGAACGGGAATTGGATCAGAATACCCGCAACTGCACCTGAAGCCCTTGCAATCGCCTTCATGTAAGCGATTGGATTGAGGTAAAGCAAGAAACCCACGAGTATGAATATGAAGTTCAGTGAGTTGAGATCAAGCCCTCGGAAGAAGCCAAGTCTGCTAAACCAAAAACCCATGGCTATCACTGCTGGTATTGCTACGAGAATTGTCAAAATTTTACTGTTCTCAAGTTTATCGGCTAAGGTCTTTACCTCTACTTTTGTCTTAGCCTCCTTCTCCTCTTTCTCGGCAATTTCTATCATCTGTGGCGCAACAACATCGATCCCCTTGGAAACGTTTCTGGGTGCGATCGCATAGAACGCAAGAACCCCAAAGAGTATTATTATGACCATATTTATTAAGCAGTATGGATGAAAGATCGTCTCGCTGAGTGGTATCGTCTCCACACCATACAGCTCTTTGTATACCTTAGCCAAGAAATGCCCCGGCGTATTCGAAACAAGTGGTGCAGACGCAGAAAGGCCCCAGTGCCAGTTCAGCCCAAGACCAGCGTAAGCTGATGCGACGACTGCGGGGTAGTGCAGAGGTCTGTTGTTCCTATAGAACTCCAGTCCAATCGCTCTCGCAAGGAGGGCTCCAACTATCAAGCTAAGCCCCCAGTGGATCCACGCAGCGAGTAGCGAGACCAACGCAGTAAGCGCTGCTGCGGACTTTGTGCTCTTAGGTAAACCTGCCAGTCTTTTTAAACCTCGATAGATGATGGGATGAAAGGCAACCGCATAGCCAGTAACGAGTATCAGCGCCATCTGCATTGCAAAGGCTAAGAGCTCCCAAAAGCCCTTATACCATGAAGCTTCAAATAGCCATTGAATCGTAGCTATTGCGTCCATTTTCTCATAGGGTCTCATCAAAACAATCGCCAAGATCCATGTAATTATGGTAAGCAAAATAGCGAATATCAGCGGATCTGGCATCGCTCTCTCTACTTTTTCTGACAACTTCAGCCCAAATTTCTCAAATAAGGGCTCCTTTCTCGCCATACAGATCCCCAGTCTGTTTTGTATAATCAAAATATAAAAATTTATCGTTTCAAATGTGTTAACAATGAACTTGATCATGATGCTCAGAGCGGATTCTACGCGCTCAGATTCTGCACTTATCTAAAAGCAGTAGTCAGTAGTCGCTTCAAATAGTCGGCGTCTTCCTTTACTATCTCAAGGAAAGGCTTCAAACCTTGGCATTTTTCCACAGCATGGGATAAAGTCGGGATTAAGTGTGTCCTTAAAAACCTGTGCTGTATTTTGATCGATTCCATGCAGTCTTGTCTTGCCATCTGGGCCATGAAGGCTAACATCGTCACCAAGCTGTCAGGCTCATCCAAGGCTTCAAAGCCAGCTCTTTCATAGAACTCCGATATAGCCTTTGGCAGCAAACTGCGAGTCACAGGATCATAATCTTCTCTTAAAACAGAGGCTTTGAGATCTCTTTTGTTACATCCTGTAAGATCTGCACCAATTTTTCTGGAAAACTCGATGCCCTCCTCAAACCCCATCAACGCGAGCGTCATGGCAAGATACAGAGAAGCCCTGTCTGTAAACTCTTCCTCCATAAACTTTACCACACTCCTAATCGCGCTACGTGAAAAGTCAATTCGTTTGGTTTTGAATTCTCGGAAATTAAAAATATTTTTATGGGGAAAAAGAATTTTGGAACAATCACTATGTCACCATACTATGTATGGGACTTCGAACTTATGCTTTAACCCAGTCTTGACTATGCGTGCTGGTGTATCGAAGTATACTTGACCCCCGCCCAGCCAGCTCAGTAGTGGCCATCTTCCTAATGAGGGGTCAAAGAGTTCTATGGGGTTAGGCGTTACCCCGTTAAACCTCCACTTGTCCTGCACTAAGCCCTTCTCATAGTATCCTGCTGGGCTCTTAGTGAACAGTATTTTCTTCACTATGTCAGGCAAGTGCTTCACAGGGTTAACCGCGTCTTCAGGTATCTCAACGCGCTCCGGGATTCCGTCAGCGAAATTCTTAAACTCATCCACGCTCACATACATAGGTTTAACTGTAACTGTTTCAACCCACCTGCCCATCCCGTAGGGTATGTATAGTATTCCGGGAGCTACAGCTGATGACACGACTAATGGGGCTACTATTGAGCCTGCCGGTGTTTCAACTTTAACTATGTCGCCTGTTTTAACTCCGAACCTAGCGGCATATCTGGAGTTGACTACAGCGAAGTTCTCGGGCGTTATCTGTTTCATCCAATAGTAGAACTGGCCCCTATGCTTCGTGTATAGAGGTCCACTGCTAATAATTATTGTTAGGGGCCACTCGTCACTCTTGTATAGTAACCTTAAGGGTACTCCATGGAGCCACTTATCCTCCTTCTCCACCGCGAGCCCCGGTATGGGCGCGTATGTTGCCGGCGGGAAGTATCTGGGCCCACCGTAGTACTTTTCTCCCGTAATACTATTCCTCGTCTTAGCCAGCTTATCATGCCAGAACCTGAGTATCTTATCTCCGGGCACAGAGCGTTTCGATATGTCGCGTGCGTCAAAAGAATCCTCGTATCTAGTGAAGACACCTCCTCTAGCTAAAGCGTAAGCTGCATATCTCCACTCGTCATGCGGTAATATGTCCTTGAACTTAGCTATGGGATAGTTCTTCTCGACAAATTCTACCTCCTCGTCAGGTACACTCTCAGGTATTATCTTAAGATCTTTCGCGTGGGCTGCACCGTTAGCATACACCCTTAAAATGTACTCCCAGAGGCAGTGCATGGAGAACCACTGTCCCTCATACTTCCTACCTTTAACGCCCGGGAACGCCCTATCTCCATAGCCCGGCATTTTGAGGGTCTTAGCGACATCTATGAGGAACTCCCACATAGATGCGTATCTCGGGTGCCCGTTGGGGCATGTCCCAATATACTGTGTTATTGGCATTATAACAGGAGAACGCCATCCCTCAGCTCTAACAAAGCCGAGGCCGCCTCCATATAGGAAGTGGACTCCGAGCGTTCCAGTCTCTAAATACGTGGTGTCGGGCACTATGTAGTCCGCGTAAAGGTAGCTCTCGTTTATAGTAGTAGTTATCCCTATGAATAGCGGGAGTTTCTTCGTGTCCTTAAGCACCTCGACGAACTTGAGCCCATAGTTTGTGGCTATGACCGGGTTAGCATAGTAGAGTATCAGGGCTCCTATGGGGTACGGGTATCCCTCAGCTATTCCGGCGAACAGCTCACCATATATCTCCTCGGGGGTGAGCGGATACCAAGGTCTCTT
>JBKBUO010000072.1:0-6393 GCA_046290005.1 Archaeoglobaceae archaeon
AACTCAAATACTTCGAGCTTTACAATCTTTTTCGTTTCTTCCTCGTATTTCTTCAGCTCTTGCAATCGATAATCTTCCTCAAGCGCCTTCTTAAGCACTTCAACGTCGGAATCGATTCTGATCTCCCTCGTTCTTCCGTATCTTCCCTTTGAAATCACGACAGAGTTTATCACACCAAGAGAATCGAGCTCAGAAAGAAGGTCGCTAACTCTGCGCTGAGTGAGAGCTTCAACGCCGATCTTCGAGCAAAGTTTCTTGTATATACAATAAGCTTCACCAGTCGTGAATTTCTCTCTGCTTTCTGCGAGCAAGGTCATGCTGTAGAGTAAAATCTTGGTCTGCAAAGGCAAAGTGCGAACGGTTTCGAGCATGTAATCGGTTTCTATCTTCTTCACAGCCTTTCTAACGTGCTTTATCCTAATCTTAGAGTCGCTTTCCCTCTCCGCGATCTCAGCACTAACTCGCAACAGATCCAGGGCTTTCCTCGCGTCTCCGTGTTCCTGGGCTGCAATTGCAGCGCAGAGCTGGATTACACCATCTTCAAGAACACCCTCGTTGAAGGCAAGCTCGGCTCTTTGCTTTAGAATGTCTTCTAATTGCAAAGCGTTGTAAGGCGGGAAAACAAGCTCTTCTTCGCTCAAGGAACTCAAAATTCTTGCATCGAGAAAGCTCTTGAATTTAAGGTTGTTCGAAATACCGATAATGCAGACCTTAGCATTTTCGAGTTCGGAATTGATCCTTGTCAAGCTGTAAATCGCTTCCTCAGCTCTTTTAACGAGCTTGTCAATCTCATCCAGAACTACGAGGAGCTTTACTCCAGAGCTTTCTATCGCGTTCTTCACATCCTCGTAAACTTGATCCGTTGGCCATCCCGTCATCGGCACGTTTTTTCCAAGACGCTTTGCAAGCGTTGCGAGGACTCGATAAGCGGTGTCTACAATTTCGCAGTTTATGTATTGCGCCATTACATTTGCGTTCAGCCTCTTGCTCACTTCCTCAAGATTTTTCAGCACAAGCTTTACAGTAGCGGTCTTTCCTGTGCCAGTTTTACCATAAATGAAGATGTTCGAAGGAGTTCCACCTTTCAAAAGAGGGGAAAGAAGCTCAACGAGCTGTCTTATTTGCTCCTCCCTATGTGGGAGATTTTCTGGGGCGTAGCTATGCCTTAAGACATCTCTATTTTTAAATATGTTCACGTTGTTAAGAACTTTGTCGAAGAGGTTCATTGAATCACCTTCTTCGCCATCTATCTCCCCGTTTATAGCTTTTTCGATTTGCAATATTTTTTATTTATGTTTTAATGATATCCAAGCAAAACTCAGCACAATTTCTGCTATTATGCAACGGTGAAAAAGATTTCCGCATCCGCGAAGATCTGCTTGATCTCCTCAATAGTTTTGAATGGTCTCCTCTTCACGATCTCAACTGCTTTGTTCCCCACCAGCGCCTCGAGTTGTTCGAGAGTTGCTTTGTTTACGTGAAGCGGAGCTTCCACTGCAGTAACACTCCTAAAACCATGGTCTACAACTCTCGCATCAACGAAAGAACCTCTCTTGTAGCTTCCAATTAGTCCTACGAGAATTGGATAGGTAGCAATTTGCCTTGCAAAGCTGATTTTCCCCTCGATCTCCACGTGCAGATCTGTTATCTTTCTACCCTTTGGCAGAATTTTTCTAAGCATTTTGTTGTCTATTTCCTCTCTAACTCGGTTTTTAAAAGCGTAGAAGTAGCGTTTATGCTTCATCAGCCTCGAATATCCCTCCTTTTCCATTGGAGTCCCGGGAAATATCTTAACTTGTCTTATGTTTATCCTCCGCAAGAGCAAGTTTCGATTCATAACTTCTTGCAGAAAATCGAAGTTCAATTCAAATGTCTCCTTCGTCTCCCCTTTAAGTCCGATGACGAAGTTTATGCCGGGAAGAAAATACGGTAAGCCGTTGTAACCAACTGCTTTGCCGTAGCGGTTTATGAGCTCTATGGCGATCATCACCTCTTCCGCGGTGGCGCACAAAGTGTTTTTTCTGACCACCTTCTCATCTGCGCTTTCCAAGCCAAAGGCTGCGACGTTTCCTGGGGTATGGTGGATTATAATGGTCTTTATTACCTCTTTCGCCTCATCGCGATGTTCTGCAATCGTCTTTGGATTAACATTATCTAAATGTAGTGTCTTTATCTTGGGACAGGAAGCCCAGATTGCCCGATGAAAGTTCTTAAGTCTCTCCGGATTTGGCTTCGGAACATCGAAGCTGAAATCAGCGAGGTAAGAGAAAAAGTCTGTCTGCTTCCCAATGCGAAAATGTCTAACACCGACGTCGTAAAGAGCTTTGATTTCTCTGACAACATTTTCAGGATCTCTAAAGAATAGAGATTGGAATCTCTCTATGCAAAAGGAACACTTAGCCCAATAACAACCACGATAAGTCTCTATTTCACAGATCAAGTTCGGAAACCATGGATGCTGTGAAATGACTTCCGAGCCAGCTAAGAGATACTTCTCAAAATCGAAGGGTAAATGAAGAGTTTCACAGAGAGCTCTTTCAAAGGGAAACCCGAGGACTTCGATACCGCTGTCCTCCAAAGCTTTGATTTCCTTTTTTTCCAACTCAAGGTAAATGGGTCCGACTAAAACATTCCTCCTTGCCAAATTCAAAGAAAAGAGCTCTTTTTTGCCAAGAGGCTTTCCTCCAATGTAGTTCCCTGGCACAGCGATTCCGGCAATTATAAAAAGGAAGTCGAAATCTCGGATTTTTTCCTTCAGCGCTCTATCTTCTCTGAACACATCTATTGTCGTGTAAATTGTATTTATTTTAGCTTCTTTAAGCATCCCGTAAATAAATCTCGGATATGGAGCAACGTAGGGTGGAACGCCAAGGCAAGAGGGTTCATCGACATAGCCGTCGAGTATTAAAGCCTTCATCCTCCCTGAATCTTCGCGTTACCACCAATTATCGATGCTGTGAGCTGAATGTTTCTTATCTCACACCTGTCGTCGACGATGCTTCTCCAGAGCTTCACCTTGGAAAGGCATGTTTTATCGAAGATTATGCTCTCGCTTACATCCGATGACTCGATTCTACAATCTCTACCGATGAACGCATAGGGACCAATTATGCTCCTTCCCGTGATTTTTGCGCCCTTCTCAATTACAACTGGCTCGATTATCTTCACTGATTTTTCGATTTCTGCAGATCTGTCTACGTAGTGATCAGTATAACTCTTGAACGCCTCTATGTATGAATCTGCGTTGCCAACGTCATACCAGCTCCCGTTGTAGATGGTCCCATAAACCTCTTCGATTTCACAAAGGTGGCCTATGAAGTCTCCCAAGTTATCGCTCTTCTTTCTGCTTGCAACAAAATCGAGAAGGATATCGATGCTTTTTCTTGGCAAGAAATAAACTCCAATACCAATTAAAGTCGAAATTGGCTTCTCAGGTTTCTCATAGAACTTCACTACTCTCTCTCCCTCGAGTTCCGCGACTCCATACCTCTTCGCAAGCTCAAGATCGCCAACGTCGTAAAGAGCAATCACTGGTTTATTTTTTTGCAGGAACTTCCCATAGAGGTCTTTCAGAGAGAATGAAAAAACGTTATCACCAGCAACGACAAGAAGATCTTCTTCAATCGTTTTTGCGATTTCAGCCAAGGCTTTAACTGCTCCAAGCTTTTCTTCTTCGCTCTTCGTGTTTTCTGCAATTATCTCCACTCTTTTACCCTTTGCCCATTCCAAGAAATCTTCTTCAAACCTTTTGTTGGTCGAGACAATCGCAGAGAGCTCCAATTCAACTACTTTCTCGTATACGATGTCGATTATCCTCTTACTACCAATGGGGAGCAGTGGTTTTGCTCTTGATTTTGTAATCGGCCAAAGGCGAGTTGCATAACCTCCAGCCATGATCACAGCTTTCATCACAAAAATTTCCGAAGATAGAAAATAAAAGCTTGTCGGAAAGCTTTGTAGCTGCACAAGTTAATTATAACCTCGCACAACTTAACTCGTGGAAGCGCTAAGAAAATTGCCCACCGTGCTTACAGCAGAGGAGTTGATCGACAAAGTGTTTCGGAGGGCTTCAAAGACTACGGGAGGAAATTTGAAGGAGAGGACAATAAACAAGCTCTCCACGATCTCAAATGTCTCTAAAGACTACTTTAAGAGAGTAATAGCGTCGCATCCGAGCTATGAAAGCTTGCCAAGTTTTTACCGGGAAATGGTGGACTTGGTCGTAGGGATAGAGAGTATCAAAAAAGCCCTCTCATCGTTGCATTGGGCTGACGAAATGATCCAGAAGATAATAAACAGAGCAATCGCAGATGTAAGGAAGGGGAAAAATCCTTTAGAAGTCTACAGATCCGCCTGCGGTAGAATTTCATCGATAATCGAAGATATAGACGAGGAGCTCAGATTTCTAAATGAAGCGAAGCAAAAAATGCGTGAAATTCCGTCTCTTCGTGAGATGCCAACTGTAGTTGTTGCGGGAAGTCCAAACGTTGGCAAATCGAGCTTCGTATCCCTCGTTTCCACAGCAAAACCAGAAATCGCGGAATATCCGTTTACAACGCAGAGAATCATAGTGGGATACACTTCTGAGATTCAAATACTCGACACCCCTGGAATTCTCGATCGTCCACTGGAAAAGAGAAGCGCTATAGAGAAAAAAGCCATTCTGTGCTTGAGAAACGTTGCAGATGCGATCTTGTTCATCATCGACCCCACAGAGACGTGTGGCTACACGCTCAAATCCCAGCTATCCCTTCTCGAGGAAATAAAGAAGGCCTTCGGGAAGTCTACGCTCGAAGTTTACAGCAAATCCGACTTACATTCGTTTAGAGATCGAATGGCTTTTTCCGCAAAAAATGGGGAAGGCGTGGAGGAAATTCTAAAAGAGATAACAAAAATTGCAAAAAAGAACTATTCGCAGACGTCAACGGTTATCGCAGACTCTGGACAAACTTCAACGCAAGAGCAACACTCCTGACAGTCCTCGGGGCGTTTTGGGTCGCTCTTTCCTTCATCGTTGAACTCAAAAACACTTCCTGGGCAAACCGAGATGCATTCTCCGCAACCAGAGCATTTATCCTGATCAACTGTTACTACTGCCATCTAACCACCTCCTCAAAGCCAAGCTCGTGGGGAATATTTATCTTTTTTGCTTTTTTCCCCTCGCTCGAAAATTCGCCTATACAAGGATCATAACTTTACTGTAATGTTGATTTCTCTCATTAAAGTCCGAACAAACCTAACGTCAGCTTTCTCAATTCTTCTACCTGGCCCTGAGTGTAGCTTTGTCCTAAAATTTCATTTCCAAGATACCTTCGGGAAGAGAATGACTTTGGTTTAAGAGTACTTGAAATTATTGCTTTATAAAAATTAAAAATAATTTAAGGATTAAGAGCTGTGGGATCACATTTTTAACATCTTCTCTTCCCATCTTCTCAGATACTCAGAGCTCTGACTAATGTCGCTAAAAATATTTGCAGCCCTTTCAATGTCCTGGAGCTCGATTTTTCCTGAGTTCCTTAGCTTCGCAAACTCGTTCGCTGGAGCGAGCAACTGAACTGCGTATCTAAGGCTCATCTTTTCTCCAATATCTGTCAGCTTATCTATTGCCCCCTTCTCAATCGTTACGCCCATCTCAACTGCTCTGATCTCTATTATCGTTCTTATCTCCTCCCTCGAATATGGTTCAGTGGTGATGATAAGCAATCGATCGAGCAAGTCCAAAGGTATGCCATGAGGCGCGACTATGTCGGTGCCACGAATCTTTGCAAAGCCACGATTTGAAGCCAATATTATTATCGGAGCCATCTCAGATTCCATGGCACGATTCATGAATGCAAAGAGCTCGATGTCCATTAGATGGGTTTCATCAATAAAGAGAACACCAGGTAAAAGCTCCGCTCTTCCTCCTTCGATCAACCTTTTGACTTGCTCGTCCACACTCTGCCTAACTTCGTTGTCTATCTCTCTGCTCGTTACGCCGAATAAACTGAAAATGCTCCCTCTTCTTGCATTTGCCTCGTCGAAATCGTGGAGCGTTAAGACGTATGTGAACTCCCTCTCCTTCTCCACCTTTCCCGAGGGCACTGGAACCACTTCGTCTTCACCTATGTCGAACTTCTTCTTCGCCCTCTCACTTTTTCCAAGCTTGCTAACTCTACCGGTCTCTTTGTCTACTATTATCACATCTCCGATCTCAACGTTCTGCGAAAGGAAATACGTCGCTACTCTGCTTCCAACACTAAAGCTCCTTTTCTCATCTTTTGTCGCAAGCGTTAACGTTGCAGATTCTGGAATCTTCTGCGTTGGATTGTATGGATTTGGAACCATGTTGTAATCCAAACCGACGACTTCTCCCTCAAGAACGATTCTTTGCTCCCTTATTCGAACTCCAAT
>JBKBUO010000073.1:0-6220 GCA_046290005.1 Archaeoglobaceae archaeon
GTTGAATCGCTTCTTCATAGAAAACGCTCGTGTCTTTTCCTCCATCACTTCCTCACAGGAGTCTTTCAGTATCTCAAGCTCTCTCCGTGGGATCTTTGCCAGTCCGATGCATTTCCACCCGCCTTCTCTGTGGGATCTTTTTGCATCCTCACGACCCTTGTGTTCTCGACGATTACCTTCATCTCCTCTTCGCCTAAGGGCTTGTGGACAAAAGAGAAGTCGAAGTCAAAACGGGTTTCCAAGAATTTGCGGAGCTTTCCTCCCTTGTGCCCAGTGACGATGACGAATCTTCTGACTCTAAAGCTTGAAATAACTTCGATGCTGTGCTCTATTATTGTTTTCTCGCCTACTACAAGCACGCACTTCGGGATCTCTGCGGTATGATGCCCCAGTCTGCTACCCACGTCTACAGAAGGATTCCCGTGCCAATAGCGGAGAAAATGAGCAAAAAGCAAATCTCTCCAAATTTTGTAACGACTTTAGCTTTTATAGTTGGTCTTTATCTGTTATCCCATTATTCTACAACAGCTTTTTATCTGTAGTTTTGATTTCTATATCTCAAATCCTTGACCGCGTCGATGGAGATCTTGCAAGGATTAGTGGCGAAGTTTCTGCTAAAGGAGCGTATTTGGACAGGTTGTTCGATAGATTCGTGGACTTCGCTTTAATTTTAGCAATCTCAGCTTATAGCAAGCTTTAGATAGGGGGATTCCTTGCGCTATTTGCAATTCTATTGGTTTCTTTCACGAGGCTAATGGCGGAAAAAGAAGGTGTGGAGTGTAAACTTGGAATCGCAGGCAGAGATACGGGGATTCTGATCATAATGCTTGGAATTCTCTTCAGCGATCTCGGTGGAACGTTTTTGCACTTTGACTTTTAATAGTTCTCGGATTTTTCACGACTTTGCAAAGGATTGTGTACACTCTTAGGAATTTGGAATAGGATCGGAAGACATAAATATTCCTCTTTTTTAAAATTATAGCGTGTTCACATTAAGTGAAGATGTTAAAGCCAAAATTACCAGCCTACTACCGAGTTTTCGGAAATGGCTGGGCACTGATGAAGGCAAAGAGTTTTTAAGGGAGAGTGAGAATAAAAGGAACGAGTTTTCCAGTTTGCTTGGTGAAACAGCCATTGAGCAACTATCAGAGTTCGATTTCAGGCGCATAATTGCCTCTTGTTGGGCATACCTGGGTTGGACCAACAAAGATTATGTTGCAGACAGGATCTTGAAGAATACAGATTTCAAGATTTTGAGGTCTGAGCTTAAGAACTTGCTTTACGGTTCTGCACCGTTGGCGAGTCGTTACGATCGGTTTTTTTGAAAACGTCAAAGGCATAGGACCTGCTGGTGTTACAGAGATACTCGCTTTTGTTAAGCCTGAACAATGCGGTATTTGGAACGATAAGAGCAGAAAAGGCTTGGAGAGCCTGGGTCTTGGAAAAGTGTTGCCAACTAAGAAGTATAGAATAAGTGGTTCTGAATACGAAAAGGTCAACGAAATTTTGAAGGCTATTTTCAAAGTGATCGAGCCCAATAAGGCTGAACCAAACCTCCTCGATGTAGACGCGTTCCTCTATTACTTAGTCACCAAGATGATGAAGGTCGTAGAAGAAATGAAAGAAGAGATCGTCGAGGAAGACTATGATTTCGAGCATGATGAGATCGTTGAGAAGCTTGTTGAGATAGGGAATGCCTTGGGTTTCGAAGCGAGTAGCGAGAAGGTGATGGCCAAGGGTGCAAAGGTCGACGTCCTTTGGCGAGCCAAAATAACTAACCTTGGCGTCGTGAGCTACGTTTTCGAAGTTCAAAGAGGCGGAAGCATCGATTCCCTAATACTCAACCTCCAGAAGGCTAAAAACAATCCCACTGTTCAGAAACACGTAATAGTCGCCAACGCTAAGGACTTGAGGAGGATAAAAGAAGAAATTGAGCCCTTGAGCGAGGACTTTAAAAAACATCTAGTATAATTGGAAGTGAAAGACATCGAAAAGGCTTACGAGCTATTGGATGAGTTGGATAAGATAATAGTAAGCAAGCTCGGTTTTGCGAAAGAACATTAACCTCTTTTTTAACGAGATTGTTCCTCCCTCCAATCCAATATCTTCGCATTTATCTGCAAGAGCGTCTCTCTCACTTTGCTCTCTAACGTGAGCTTATCAAAACCCTCGTTTGACTCAGCAATTACTTTAACATAGATCTTGATCGATGAGCTCTTCTCTTTTAGTGGTATAATCACACCACGTATTGCGGAATACACGTCTTCCCAAGGGATCTCAGCCTCTAAGGTGAATCTTTTGACCTTCTTTTTCTCTTCTTCTCGCTCTGGTCTTTTGTCCTTTCCCGTTATCTCTACTTCCCCCTTGACCTCTTTTTCCTCTTTTATCTTTTCTTCGATCTCTGGTTTTCTCTCTTTTACAATTCTTTCCGCTATCTCTCCACGCAAAACAATTGAATCGCTCGTTGGCTCTACGTCTTGTCTGTAGTAGATCTTTTCGTCTTTCCTAAGACCCAAGAGCCCGTTTTTTACACCCTCTTTCACCGCTGATATCAGGACTCGTTCGTTCTCCAGAATCGGCATTCCTGGAGTTTTTAGGAATAGCTCGTAGATCTCTTGCAAAGTTCTCTCTCCTTCGCTCCCGAGCGTTTTCTCTACGATATACTTTGGAGTAAGCCGAGATAAGATCTTTTCTTGGTCTTTGAGATACTGCTTAACCCTCTCGGAAATAGAGGCAATGGTTCCGGTTGCTACAATTCCCAAGTCTCTCCATTTCAGCCCATCTCCTTCGAGCAGGGCTAAGTGTCTGTATGCGTTCAAAATCCTGTTCGGGATCTCCCTTTTCACTTCCTCTAACTTCTTCTTCAGCTCCTCTCTCGCCTCTTTTGTGATGGTCTCCATTAAGCTCTTACTGCTCTGGATGTCTGAGAGTGCGAGAAAACGCTTTATAGATGCAAACAAGGCATCGCTTTGATCTTTCTGCATCGCTATAACGACCAACGAATTCCTATACACTCTAAAGTCGAAGAACTCCTTTACGAGCTTTTCAGTTTTCTCGAAACCGTATAGGAAGTCCGGGGAGAGGATTGCGAGTTTGAGGTTCTTGTTGTCCGGGACATCTGATGCGTTCTCCGGCCATAGGTATACTTCGAAAGCTTTTCCAGCGATTTGTTGGAGATGTTTTTTCAACTCCTCTGGAACCCTTTCTTTTGGAATCACTCCTTCCCTGTCTACTATTATCTTGTTCAGATTTGGCTGGGTTTTGAACGTGTATTCTTTCTTTTCAGAGTGGAGATAGTAGAGCTCTCCCTCTAGCTTCTCTATCGCGTCGCCTACTATGGTGTGTGGAATTCCTTCCCTAAGAACAGCGACACGAATTCTTGGTAGAGTCACACCCTTTTTTCCAGCCCCGCTGAAAGAGTAAAGGAATATGCTCGTTGCTATGCCAGATGCGATCCCATACTTCTCGTATTCACTCCCCATCTCCTTGTCTATCCTCGGAGCTTTCGCATCCCTTCCAGCGATGTCCGCTGCGATGACGCTTTCGTATTCATTCCCTATGTGCTTTACGAACTCGCCCCTTATATCTGGATTCCCAAGGTTGACGAGAGATGACTGGATCAAAGGCGATAGAACCCTTCTCTTGTATATATCCGCTATGATCGAAGCTAAAAGCCTAAGGACTCCTCTAGTCCTCTGGAAATTTGGATAAGAGCCCCATTGCTTGTAGAGAACATCTATGAGCTCCGGATGGAATGGGTAAGCCCTTTCTATCTTGTCCCTATACGCTATTTCTCTCACTTCCTTCGGGACATCTTCTCCGAGCCTTTGGTAGAGCTCGAAGAACCATTGAGCAACCTCTTTCCTCACCTTTTCTCCTCCAATGTAATCGAACAACCTCTTTCGAACGACTTCGTATATCTCGACTTCTTCATCCACCGGCGTGTAAACCGCTTCAACTCTCCCGTATATCTTTTGCAGTTGGTTAAGCGCCCTCTCTCCTGTTTCTCCGTATGGAGTGCTCGACGGAAGTGTGCATACAAGACAGCAGTTCTCCTTCGCTTTCACAGTTTCCGCGAGTTCTTGGGAAAACGCGTAGATTTGATCTTCAAAATCCTTTGCCTTGACAGCGTATTCCACGAGCTCATCGATCAGTATCAAAACCGGATCATTTCCCAAGATTTCGTGTATCTTATCCTTTCCGGGACTTCTTCTCTTCTCATCATGCTCTTTGACGACTTCGTATCTCCCAAGCTGATAGGCAATCTCTCCCCAAGGTGTTCTCCCTTTTATTGCATCTGCATGGGTTCCAACGAAAACCGCGACTTTTGCATTCTTTGGCGGAGTTTGTAGCTCTGAGACAAAGTCCAAGTGCTTTAATTCCTCCCAGTTCTTTACAATGTGATACAAAGCCAAAAGAGAATGAGTTTTACCACCACCAAATGGTGTCTGGATTTGTATCACGGGATCCCCTTTCCCATCGTTCAAACGGGAAAGCACGTTCATAATCAACTTCTTCAGACCATTCGTCAGATAGGTTCTTTGGAAAAACATCCTCGCATCCCTGTATTCCAACGGAGCCTTACCGTAAACAACGTCGCCGAGGTCTGCTGCGAAGATCGCTTGGCTCATCTTTCCCTCTACTATGTCTTTATGTGGTTTTGCAACTTCCCACCAATTCCATAGCCTCATACTCTTCAAAATTCGATGTTTATTCAACACATATAACTATTTCTGTTCTTTTCATACATCCAACTTGGTTTGAGCCCCGCTTTTCACATAGCCATTCTTTCCATAGAGGAAGCCTTGGAGCATTTGCTTCTCTTTATCGCCGTCTGGCAAAACCTCTGAGATCGCTTGCACAACTTGCCAGAACTCGTTGCTGTTCAAGTATCCGAATTTTTCAAGTAGTTCTATGATCTCTTCTCTCTTGTTCTGCTCCCAGTGTAAAAGGCACGCATGGATCACGTCGATCATGGTCTTGAATTTTGCCTTTTCCAAGAACTTCTTGCCCCTTTCCTTGGCATCCAAGACAGAAATGAACTCCTTTTCTTTTTTTATGAACCCATCGCTCCACTCTTCTGTGATCTCTAAGCCAACAGCCTGCGCCAACTTTCTTGCTTCGTCGAAGTAAACTTTAGCTTTGTTGTATGTCCAACGCCACAGCAAGTAGAATCTCGTCTCTTTGTCTATTCCGCCAAGTTGGGGGCTTCTTAGGATCTTCGAAAGGGCATACTCGCTCACGACTTTTCTAACGAACTCGAGCAGTTCTTTCACCGAAACTTTTTCCCCAGATAGCTTTTCCACGCTTTCATATTTTCCAAATACCTCTACAGCAGGACCAATTGCTGATATGAAGAAGTCTGCACCACTTATTCCTTCGTTCCAGAACTGTTCAAGCTTTTCCTTAACTTTTGCTTCGATCTCCGGCTTTATCTCGTTAAAATACGCGACCTTTCTTTCAGCCCTTTTCCTGCAGACCATGTAGATCGAAGATGCGAGCGCTGCGCTTTCCTTTGCCCTAAGCCTTGCCTTCATTTCGGTATTTATCGGCCAAGATGCGGTAAGGTAAAGGCCAGAGTCGAGCAAAGCGTTTATTATCGTCTCCCACGCTTCCGTCGACTTATGTGCAAAGACTATGACTGCGATACCATCTGGTTTTAGAACTCGGTAGATCTCTTTAAAGGCTTGGGTTATCTTCTCTTCGAAAAACCTCTTCCCGCCTTCAAAACCACCTTCTCCATGTGAGTAAGCCACGATTTCTTCTGCCTTTGGTGTCAAAGGTGTGGCAAAGAGTTCGGGATACAAATCTCCAATTGTGCGCTTGAGCCAGACATAAAAGAAATCGGAAAGATAAGAGTAAGGCACATTGTCATAATACGGCGGATCTGTGATGACTGCATCAAAGTAGTTGTCAGGGTAAGGAAGAGAAACGGCGGATGCTTGAATGACTTGAGGAATTTTAACGGATTTCATTTTTCTTCCTCCATTTTCCTCGTCTGATGCAGAGGTGACGGAGGATTGGGAGATTGTGGTAAAAATATTAGAAATTTGAGAACAATGATTAAGAACACGAAGAAGATAACTAAAAGATTCATCCCAATTTCCTGTTGAATCGCTAAAAGGATTGACTTCTATATAATCCCAAGTCATGGGTAAAGCCTGTCTACCAAAAGTGTGAGCCATAATATCCTTGGTAACATGCCAAACGCATAAAGTAG
>JBKBUO010000074.1:0-5865 GCA_046290005.1 Archaeoglobaceae archaeon
GCAAGGAAAAACAACATTGCGATATTTGGACCGAACACAACTGGAGTTATGAACACCGCAACGGGTTTTATCACGAGCTTTTCACCCCTTAGAAACATTAGAAAAGGAGATATCAGCATTGTAGCCCAAACTGGTCTTTTCCTTGGAATTCTGATGGAATCCATAGCCCAGAACAATCCTGGAATAGGTTTTGCGAACCTCGTAGGGATGGGAAACAAGATCGACGTTCAAGACCACGAAGTTCTCGAGTTCCTCCTGAAGGATGAGAGAACGAAGGTAATTGGTATGTATATCGAGGGCTTTAGGAATGGCAGAGCATTTTTCGAAGTTTCAAAGAGATCTGATAAGCCAATAATCGTTTTCAAGAGTGGAAGGAGCGAGTTTGGGCAGAGGGCTGCGATGAGCCATACGGCGTCGATTGGTGGAAGCGATGAGATATTTGATGCAGTCTGTAAGCAGTTGAATCTCATAAGGGTTTTCAGCTTCGACGAGCTCATCAACGTTGCAAAAGCTCTTTCGATGCAACCATTGCCAAAGGGCAATAGGGTTGGCATAATTCACTACACTGGCTCGGGTTGCGTTCAATCCGCAGATGCAGCGTATTTCGCTCAGCTTAAGCTGGCGGAAATTAGTGATGAGACAAAGAATAGAATAAGAGAAGTCACTCCTGAATGGCACAACGTCAACAACCCATTGGACATATGGCCCATGGTTGAATACCATGGGATGGAGAAACCCTACGAAATCGCAATAGATGCGATGCTGAAAGATGAAAACGTCGATTCCTTGGTTGTAGCTGTTTGGGCGAGCGAGTTCATGAGTGGTTTTATCCCAGACTACGAGAAGCTTAGGGGACATGGAAAACCGATATACTTTGTTCTCGAGGGAGTAAGGGAGAGAGTCTTTGAACTGAAAAATGAGTATGAAACAAATCGCTTCCCAGTTTATCCGAACGCGATTGTTGCGATCGAAGTCCTTGGAAAGGTTACGCAGTTCACAAAGAATTATGATCGAAGAAGAGGCTGAATACGGCTTAGGAATAAAGGCAATCTTGGCTCTGCCAATCGCCGTAATCGTCGCTTTACTTTTGCTCACACTCCAAGAAGAGAAAGAGGCAATCTTAATTCTTTTTATAACTCTCTGCTTGATGATCGCTGTTTACTGGTTGATCTTGCCAAGGAGATTTAGGGTTCTCGACGATAGCCTTGAGATCGTCTTAGGGTTTACTTACCGAATCCCATTCAGTGAGATCAGGGAAGTCAAAAAAGGCAGTGGAAAAGAGCTGATATTTTTCAAGGGCTTTAAATTTGCAACTTCAAAGAACGTGATCGTCGTGCTCAAGAAAAAGGGATTTGGTATTACGATCTCACCAAAGAATGCGGATTTGTTCTTGGAAAGGCTAAGAGCCTCTCTCGAAGCCTTTAAGAGAAGGAGTGGTCGAACTCTACAAAAATTTTATTAACTTTTTATCGATACTAATTGCATGAGGCGAGTTTTTCCAGAAAAGGGTTTGAGCAAGGAAGAGATTCTTCAA
This sequence comes from Archaeoglobaceae archaeon, assembly GCA_046290005.1. Lineage (GTDB taxonomy): Archaea > Halobacteriota > Archaeoglobi > Archaeoglobales > Archaeoglobaceae > WYZ-LMO2. Next base: position 1,535 of record JBKBUO010000074.1, read on the forward strand.
AGGCTGAGAAACTACACAGCTGACGATTTGGACCCATACAGCGGAAGACTTTTTACGATTGCTTTCGAACCAGGGGTTGAAGAGCTGAGAGAAGTTGCATTTGAAGCCATAAAGATGTTTGCGTTCAAGAACATGCTCGACTTCACCGAATTTCCAAGTGCAATAAGGATGGAGAAGGACATAGTTGATTACGCAGTCTCTTTGATGCATGGGGACGAGCAAACCGCTGGAACCTTTACCTTCGGTGGCACGGAAAGTGTTTTCTTAGCTGTGAAAGCTGCAAGAGATTCTTTTATTCTTAACAAAGGCACTATTGCCATCCCTGAGATCGTAATGCCTGTCACAGGACATCCGTGCTACGATAAGGCTGCGGAATACATGGGTTTGAGGGTAAGGAGGGTAAGAGTAGACGAGGAAAAATTTACAGCGAACGTAGATGCGATAAATGAAGCGATAACAGAGAATACAGCGATGATCGTCGGATCAGCTCCAAACTGGCCTTTTGGAACAGTAGATCCAATTAAAGATCTCGCAGAGATTGCGGTGGATAAGGGCATATGGCTTCACGTCGACGCTTGCGTCGGTGGATTCGTTTTGCCATTCATGAAGAAGCTCGGCGACAAGATTCCAGATTTCGATTTCAGCATCGATGGTGTCACATCGATTTCACTCGATCCGCACAAATACGCGTATACCCCAATTGGCGCTTCAGTCGTTCTCTTCAGAAAGAAGTTCTACAAGATGTTCTCACAGTTCTCTAACATCAGATGGCCCGGGTATCCGATCGTGAATCCTGCAGTTCTCTCTTCACGTTCAGAAGCGCTTTTAGCATCAGCCTGGGCTACAATTCACTTCCTCGGTCAAGAAGGATACGTTGAGCTTGCGAAGAAGATAATTTCGGCGAGGGAGAAGATAGTCAAGGGCTTTAAAGAGCTCGGCTATAGGCTCATGGGTGATCCAACCGTCATCGCAGCCTTTACAACTGATCTGAATGTCTTTAAGCTTTTTGATGAAATGGCGAAGCGTGGCTGGGTCTTTTTGCCACAGAAAGGCATTGAGGCGATGGGAATACCACCAAGTTTACATTTGACAATAACACCGATCCACGATAAGTTGGCGGAGCAGATGATCTCCGATCTTGGGGATTGCACCGAGACTGTGAAAAAGATTCCGCCGAGTGAAGCTGAGAGCTTGCTTGAAATCTTTGGCGTAGCCTTATCGCTCCTTTCTCCGGGTGAGATGGACATCGCAACACTTTCAAAGATTTTCAAAGAGGCGGAAAAGTTGTTAGAAGCGCAAGGGGGAAAGATAATTCAAGCTCTCGGACTTGAGAAGGGATTTCCAAAGGAAATGGGTTCGATATTCCAACTCTTGGCTTCAATCCCGCCAGAAATGGCAGAACTGCTTGCGAGCTACGTTGTTATCGAGATGTATCATCGGGGCGTTGATTGAGAAAATTTAATAACCCCAACACCTTTATTTTTTTAGCCGCCGTGGCTCAGCTGGCAGAGCGGGTGACTCGTAATCACCAGGTCGCGGGTTCAAACCCCGCCGGCGGCTTTTTATTTTCCATCAAAGTTTTTTAGTTCGTCAATGAGTTTGAGCATTCTTTCTAAAGCTTTGATCGACTCGGAATCGAGGATGGGATACAGCTCCTCTACGAAGTTTTTGTTGATATCTCTTGCGACCTTGATCTTCTTTGCAACTTCTTTGTAACTCTCTACAACGGGTGAATAGAGCTCCAGTATCGTGTTTATTTTTTTATTTGCATCTCTAATTTTCACCCCTCTTTTAAACTTTATAGACCTCATGATCCCCTCAATCTCGTCAAAAATCACGTTAGCAAATTTAACCTCTTTCGAGTCTAATGAAATTTTAGACAGACCCCTGCTCATCTCGTTTTTGTAGACTCTAAGAGAACCGAGAAATTTGTCGTTTATTTCTATGTATTCATCTTTATAAATACTTGCCATTGCATCGATGAAATCATAGAGCAAGTTTGATTTTGCCTCTTTTACCTCTTGCATGAATCCCTCAACTTTGGAAACTTGATAACACGCTTTGGGAAGTCTTACGAACGATTTTATTAATTCTAAAAGTCTTCCAAGAAAATCAGCGCCCGCTTCTTGTAACTCGATGTCTATAATCAACTCAACTCCCCTGCCTTTTGGGCTCTTGCTTATTTTATCAGAGGCTACTTGCAGAAAATGCCTCTTCCTTTACTTTTCTCTTTTTTAACCACTTCTTGATCTCTTCCAATACCGTGGGGATCAAGCTTAAACCTGCAATTCCGTATCTTGTCCAGCTATTACCGTCGTTCATAGTCAATCCCTCTGCAAGCCACGTAACTTCATCGTGGTATCTATCTGAAAAACTTTATCCACAACCACTACTCTTTCCATGAAGCTCGTGGTTTGCAGCAGAAGCGATAAAGCTTCGATGAACATAATGAGCTATTTGCTCAGCTTCGACTCGTTTGAAAAAAGAACGCACGAGGATTTCGTTTTTCACATCGGAGATCTTTTTTCGATCGTGGAAATCAGCGAGAGACTGATCTACGCAGACTTCATAGACAAAAAGCTTTCAGACTTCTTGGATTTCGAAGAGATAATATTCGCTTCAAGGCACAGCAGTAAAGACTGCAGAAAGATACTGACCGCCCACGTCTCTGGTAATCCGGGAAAAAACGAATTCGGAGGAAATCCAAGGAGTTTAGCGAAACCTTCGCCGATGACGATCAAAAACTACTTCTTTGCATTGAAGAAAAGGATTGCAAGGGTTCCAGAGTTCGAAATAACGCTTGAAGCAACTCACCACGGACCATCGGAAATTGAAAAGCCGTCTGCTTTTTATGAAATAGGCTCTACTGAGCAAGAATGGGTCGACAAAAGCGCTGGAGAAATCGTTGCGGAATCGATTTTTGAAGCAATAAAAAGCGATAGGAGAGACTGGAAGATCGCGGTTGGAATTGGAGGAACTCACTACGTTCCAAGGCAAACGGAGATAATCTTGGAAACCCAGTTTACCTTTGGTCACAACTTCGCAAAGTATACGTTCGAAGAGCTCGATGAAGGTATGATCTTAAAAGCGATTCAACTGAGCGATGCAAGATATCTTATCTACGACGAGAAATCCGTGACTTCAAAGGTAAAGGAGCTAATCAAGTCGATTCCGAACGTTGAAATTTTGAAAACAAGGGATGCGAAGAAGTTCAGGTTACAAGAGCCATGACTTTTTCGATCTCTGCATCTACGATTTTCGGTTCTCCACAGACCTTTATCACTGTCTCCGGGTCTTTCAAGAGGTTTCCGGTGGCGATGCAAACGATCGTTGAATCTCGATCGATTTCACCCATTTTTGCAAGCTTTATCAGTCCAGCAACGCTTGAAGCAGAAGCAGGCTCGACCCCTATGCCATTCTTTGCAAGTATCTTCTGCGCAGACACTATCTCTCCATCGCTCACCGTTTCAGCAAGCCCTTTTGATTCATAAATCGCATTCAAAGCCTTCTTCGCATTCACAGGATTTCCGATCCTTATCGCGGTGGCAATCGTCTCAGGGTTCGCGAATGGTGTTATCTCTCTCTTTCCCTCCTTGAAAGCTTTATAAATCGGCGAAGCCCCCTCTGCTTGGATTCCAACCATTTTCGGAACTTCTTCTATGAGACCAAGCTCTTCGAACTCTTTAAATCCCTTGTAGATTGCAGATATGTTTCCAGCGTTTCCAACTGGGAGAAAAACAGCATCTGGAACCCCGATTTCATCTACGATTTCGAAGGCTATTGTCTTCTGTCCTTCAAGCCTATATGGATTCACCGAGTTCAAAAGATATATGTCCGCTCTTTCACAGACTTCGCGAACTATTCTGAGCGCATCGTCGAAATTGCCCTTTATCCCAATCACCTCTGCGCCGTGCATTAGGGCTTGGGCAACCTTTCCCAACGCAACCTTTCCAGCTGGAAGCAATACAAAAGCTTTCAGCCCAGCCTTTGCAGCGTACATCGCCATTGAAGCAGACGTGTTTCCTGTAGAGGCGCATGCAACCGCTCTTTTTCCAAACTCAAGGGCTTTAGTGATCCCGACAGTCATTCCCCGGTCTTTGAAGGATCCAGAGGGATTCAGACCTTCGTGCTTCACGTAGATCCTTCTGATCCCAAGCTCTTTCTCGAGCCTTTCCAATCTGTAGAGTGGAGTTCCACCCTCTCTTAGTGTCACAGGATCCGATTTCACAGGGAGCAGAGACCTGTATTTCCAAACCCTTAGATCTCTGCCATCCAATTTGAAGTCTACAAGTGCTTCATCGAGATCGAAGCGAACCTCGAGCAAACCTCCA
>JBKBUO010000075.1:0-5567 GCA_046290005.1 Archaeoglobaceae archaeon
AGCTAAGGAGTTTCGAATTGTCGAATTTGAGAACAAGGAATTTCGAATAAAAAAGAATTCATGACAGAAAATAGCCTATAAAAATATTCGACACATCTTCTTTCTCATTTCTCTACAACATATATGATGAAGAAAAAGTATAATTCGATCAAATCTTAGATCTGCAGATTTTTATTTCTCCTTCAATCAAAGCTTTGCTTGCATCTTCTTCTCTATTTCCATCTTGAATTCGATAAAAGTTGTTTTAGTCAGATTAAGATTTCAAGAGCTGAGAAATGGGGAAAATCGAATTTTATAAAGCTCCGCAGCGCTTCGAAAACCCTTGATAGAGTGTAGCATAGTTTGGTGTTACTTCGTGTTATTATTTGCAAGAGATTTCACTATGTGAAATCGCACGACGAAAGGTTAAATACGTCCTTGAGAGCTAAAGATATGGAAATCGGCTCCTTGGCCACGAACCCAAACAAGGTTAGATTGATAGAGATAATCGCAAAAAAAGAGCAGAAAATAGAGGAGATAGCAAAAAGAGCCCGGATACCAACTCAAACAGTGCAAAGTCTACTAAACGAACTCGTCGATGGAGGGTTCGTATTGAAAGATGGTGAAGTTTACAAAGTAAGCGGGAAGGGTATAAGGGCTATAAAGGAAATAAAAGAGGATGTTGGAGGAAAGAGAAGGTAGAGACGAGAAGGTCTTCATCCTCAGGAACATAGTCGAGATAAGGATACCAAAGGGAGACTATGAGAAGCTCATAAGGAAATACGACAGGGACTACATAATATCGAATTACGAGAACAAGCGAGTTTTGAACCGAATCACGCGGAGAGAGCTTGTTTTCGTTACAAAAGAGAGTGGGATTCCTCTCCTCGGACATTCTGCCTTTGGAATCATCGATAGGGGAACGAACTTGCTCCAAGTCAGGTGCATCAGCGGTTGCAATTTAAACTGCATCTTTTGCAGTGTCGATGAAGGCAGAAAAAGTAGGACGAGAAAGACAGACTACCTAGTCGATCCAGATTACATGGTTGAAGAGGTTGAAAAGATCGTAGAGTTCAAAGGAGACGAGGTTGAGATCCACCTCGACGCCCAAGGTGAGCCAGCGCTTTACCCTTACCTCGAGCAATTCGTTGAGGAGGTTTCCAAGATCAAAGGAGTTTCTGTGATCTCGATGCAGACAAACGGAATTCCATTGAACGAAGAGAGAATATCTGTGTTGGAGGGAAAAATGACGAGGATAAACCTTTCGATCAGCGCTTTGAGCGAGGAGACTGCTAAGAAGCTACATGGCGCTTATCCGCTGAAAAAAGTGTTGGAAATAGCTGAAATGATAGCGAACAGCAAGATAGATCTCTTAATTGCCCCAGTTTGGGTTCCAAACTACAACGACGAGGAGATTCCGAAAATAGTTGAATTCGCCCTCGAAATCGGCGCTGGAAAGAGATTTCCGCCACTTGGGATACAGAAATACATTCCCTACAGGTTTGGGAGAAAGGTTGGAAAGGGGATCAGTTTTAGGGAATTCTACTCCAAACTCGCCGAACTCGAGAAAGAATACGGAGTGAAGTTGATACTAAGACAAGAGGATTTTGGAATAGAGAAGAGGCCACGAATAGAGAATCCGTTCAAAAAAGGAGAAATTTGCCTTGGAAAAGTCTTTGCGGAGGGAAGAATGTTTGGGGAGAAACTCTGCGTTGCAAAAGGTAGGAGTGTTGCGGTGATAAGTGATGCAAAGATCGGAGAGACGATTAGATTTGAAGTTTTCAGGAACGAAGACGGGATAATCGTTGGAAAAGAAGTTTAGTCTGCGAATTCGGCAACCAAGGGTAAGTGATCCGATGGCTTTTCAGCAAGCCTTGGCTTCATGTCGACGTAGCATCGAACGCATTTCTCTGCAAGTTTTGGAGAAGACAGAATTGCATCCACTCTCCATCCGAGTCCCTTATCGATCGCACCCTTAACTCGATAGTCGTAAAATGTATAGATTCGCTCATTTGGATGCTTTTTCCTGAGCAAGTCAACGAATCCGAGATCGAGGATCTTTTTGTAAGCTCTTCTCGCATCTTCGTGGAAGCACACGTGATTCTTTAGCTTATCCGGGCTGTGAACGTCTATTGGCTCGGGAGCAACGTTCATATCCCCGCACACCAAGATCTTTTCACCTAAATCGAACTTTTTCAACCAATTGTAAAATTTTTCAAGCCATTTAAGCTTGTAGACGTATTTTTCGCTGTCTATTCTGTATCCTTGCGGGACGTAGACGTTCACGAGCTTCAAATCTCCGAAGCTTGCGAATACAAGCCTATCCTCATCTTCTCCATCAAGACCGAACTCGAGGTTCTCAGGTTCTTTCAGCGATGCAATCGCAACTCCGCTTTGTCCACCTTTCCCACGAAATACAACCTCGTAACCTATTCTATGGAAATCAGCAATTGGAAACTTTCGATCTTCAACTTTTGTCTCTTGCATGCACAGAAAATCTGGCTTATGCTCCTTTAGCCATGGAATAACGATGTGTAGCCTTGAGTTTATGGAGTTGACGTTAAACGTTGCAACTTTCATATCCCATGTTGTCGTCGAAATTAAAATCTTTGGCTTTGCTCAATCGAAGAGTATCCCAAGCACCATGTTCAGCGTTTTTCCATCAATGTCTTTGCTCAAGCGCAAGAACTTTCCATCGACTGCGACAAAGCCACTTTGGAACCTAAAAGCCCTTTTGAAGGGGTAAATCTTGCACTCCTTGCCAAGTTCTTTGAGCCTTTGAATTCTATGCTCTGGGATTTCAAAGTCAAGCTTTATCGTAAAAGACAAATCGTCGCCGACAGAGACGACTTTATCGCATCTTTCTCTAAGAGCGCTTTGGAGCTCCCATGGTTTCCAGCCTTTCAAATTTGCAATTTTAACCAGTTCTAAGACTGTATCCTTAATTTTTTCACCTCTTCAACGATCTTTGGCAAGTTTTCGCCAACCTTACCCTTTATTATGTAATCCGAAACACCTTCGAAGGTTAACGGTGTTTCTTCAAGGTTCACTTCAACGATCTTTGCTCCATTCCTCTTCGCAACCCTCGGCAACTCTGCTGCGGGGTAAACGACTGCAGAGGTTCCGCAAACAAGCATTAGATCGCATTTCATAGCTTCTTCAAAGCTTTTAACATAAACATCTGTTGGAATCGGCTCCGTGAAGTGAACAACATCCAATTTAAGCGCACTTCCGCAGTTTTCGCACTCTGGAACATTATGCGACTCTATGACTTCGATGAACCTCTTCTTCTCAAATCTAATACCGCAACGAATGCATCTAAGCTTCGAAACACTGCCGTGAAATTCAAAGACGTTTCTGCTTCCAGCCTTTTGATGCAACCCATCTATGTTCTGCGTTATTACACACATCAAGATCCCCATCGATTCCAAATCTGCAAGAGCTCTGTGCGCAGGATTTGGCTCGGCTCTTTCAAGCAGTGAGTAAAGCGGAGATCTAAGCGCTTCTTTCCAGTATTCCCTTGGATCTCGTAAGAACTTGCCATAGATCTCGTAGGCTCTTCTTTCAGCTTCCGGATCTCTCGTCCATATCCCAGAGGGACCACGAAAGTCTGGAATTCCCGACTCAGTCGAAACCCCTGCGCCTGTAAAGGCGATCGCATAGTTCGCTTCGACGAGATCTTTTGCTAACCTCCTTATCAGATCCATGATATTCGTCGCCGACATTTATTTAAGCGCTTTCCCACCCTTAGGAGATGTTCTGCAGGGTTTGTGCGGAGAAACTGAATGGAGAAGTTGGGGGTCACTGCGTGATTTGCTGTTCTTTCTTCCAAAAAGCAGACGAAATCGCAGAAAAGATAGCTAAGAGCCTTGATTTCGAGTTTGAAAGCTTTAACATCGGAATACTTAGCGAAGGAAGCTTTAAGGCCATGCAAGAGTTCTTGGCAACGAGCTACGACGTGAAGGCCGAGATGAAAAAGACTTTACAGAAAAAGTTGATGAGTTTAACCCACAAAAAGGTTTTAACGTCTCCCGATGTCCTAATCATCTTCAACCCCGAGGACTTCAGTTTCAAGCTCGAGATCAAGTCCATCTTCATCTACGGAAGATACTTGAAAAGGGTTCGAAATATCTCACAGACTCGCTGGCTTTGTGGATTTTGCAAGGGAAAGGGTTGTGAAGTCTGCGACTTCACAGGAAAGAGGTTTGCTTCGTCTGTGGAGGAGCTAATATCCACGCCTGTGGTTGAGATATTTCGAGCGAAAGATGCGATCCTTCACGGCGCTGGAAGAGAAGACGTTGACGCAAGGATGTTGGGAAGCGGAAGACCATTTGTCCTCGAAGTAATCGAGCCAAGGAAAAGGAACGTCGAGGTTTCCGAGATAGAGATGGCGGTGAATGAATACTGTAAGGGGAAAATAGCAGTCAAAGGTCTACGATACGCAGCTGCTGAGGAGGTTGAGAGAGTTAAGGAGGAGAGGTTCAAGAAGGTTTATCGTGCCAAAGTAGTTTTTGATCGCGAGGTGACTAAGGAAGAACTTGAGTCTGCACTAAAAGAGTTGGTGGGTGAGATAAGACAAAGAACGCCGAGAAGAGTCCTTCATAGGAGATCGGACATCTTGAGGGTTCGAAGACTTTACAGCGCAGAGATCTTGGAGCACTTCGGGAAATTTGCGGTTCTTAAATTCGAAACGGATGCGGGGCTGTATATCAAGGAGTTGGTCAGCGGTGACGAGGGGAGAACTGAGCCGAGTTTGTCTAAGAAGTTCTCTGCAAGGGTTGAAAAACTCGATGTTCTCGATATAAAAGAGAGCTGATGCTCTGTAAATAGGATTCAGCCCCTTAGCTCAACTACCTTTTTCCTATATCTGCTCCCAGAGACTATCCTGAGCCTCGACTTCGGAACTCCGAAGTAATCCGCAAGAACTTCGATCAGCTCTGTGTTCGCTTTTCCATCAACCGGTGGGGCTTTTAAAGATACCAAAAACTCTTCCCCAATTTTTTCAACGCCACTCCCCTTCGCATTTGGTTTAACCCTAACAAGATCCTCATCATGCCATCTTGGCTATTTTTCATCAAGACTCATAAAACTGAGAAGCCGACAGTTTCTGCGCTTCCCGGGCCCTCTCGGAACCCAGTACAACGCAGAACGGAGCGAGGCTTAACTTCCGGGTTCGGAATGGGTCCGGGTGTTTCCCCCGCTCCCATGACCGTCGGCACAATACATTTGCTATTCGATATTTAAATTTTTCCTCCAGCGAAGAGTATCGTGGTTGTAACGAGAAAACTGATCGCAAACGAAAGCGATGGAGCGAGAACCCAGTTGAATGCGATCTTTCTCAGAGTTTCAGTTCTCACGGCTTTAACACCCTTAATAAGTCCTACACTTGCAATCCCCCCAATCATTGCGTATGTCGTCGAGACAGGCATGCCAAGGGTTGTAAAGCCTAAAACCGCAATTCCCGCACCAAGGTGTGCAGAAAGTCCTGATTTCGGGTCAAGCGCAGTTATACCTTTGCAAACAGTTTCGATCACCCTTGCGCTGAGTAGATAAGCTCCAAACCAAAGAAAAAACGCTCCAAGAAGTGC
>JBKBUO010000076.1:0-5350 GCA_046290005.1 Archaeoglobaceae archaeon
CCGAAGTGAACCGCTCTCGCTGGACAAGCTCTTGCACAAGCTGGAGCGACTCCCTTTTCAATTCGAGGAAAGCAGGCTATGCACTTCTGTGCTATTCCAGTTTCACTACTTGTTTTAGAAATTTCACCAGCTATTGAACCGCTCAGATTGAAGTATATGACCTTGTAGGGGCAAGCTTCCATGCAAAATCGATATCCGTGGCACTTTTCTTCGTTTATCAAAACAATCCCATCTTCTTCACGCTTGTATATCGCATTTCTCGGACAAGCTTCGAGGCACGCTGGATGTGTGCAGTGATTGCAAAGCCGAGGGAGGTAAAAGAAAAAGGAGTTTGGATGAATACCTGAACCACGATCCTCGTCCCAGTTGAACATCCAAGAAACCTTTTTCTCTGGCGAAGAGCTTAATTTACACCCTGAGAAAATCGTTTTCTCAATTGGAAGTGAAACTAATTCTCCAAACTCTTTTTCAATCGGAATTCGGGAGTATATAGCTTTTTTACCCATCTTTCTGTTCATTCTTCTTAAAATAATTCCAACTTTCTTGAAACCACCGCCTAGGCTTTCCCAATCGATCGGTGAACCTCTTCCTGGCATCGTGTTTACTTTTCTCCACCACATCAATTCCTGTCCTTTGCCAGAGGTCCACATGGTTTTACAAGCCAAGGTGCAGGTTTGACAACCGATGCATTTGTTGAGGTCTATTACCATCGCGATTTGTCTCATAAAAATAGGATGTTTAAGAACTCTTCAGATATTTTTTAAGCTCTTTTTCTGAGACTTTTTCAAAGTCGACGACAACGTGACGGTATATCATTTGAGGCTGCCACGTCACGAGTCGGTAGTAGAAGTGTCCGTAACCCCCGGCTAAGTGTAGGGGTTTGATGAGCCCAAATGACAGAGTGTCTTTCAAGCTCTGCCCATTTAAAAACTGATTTGACTCCCAGCCATGGTAGAATATTATTTGGTCCTCTGCTGGCAGCGAGCTTAACTTTGCCTGAACAATTACTTCTCCGAGATCGTTGAAAACCCTTATGTAATCGCCGTCTTTTACTCCCTTCTTCTCTGCAGTTTTTCTGTTTATGTATACAAAGGGTTCACCACGGTGCAAGTTTAGGGATATCTCATTCTGGAAAGTTATGGAATGTGTGCTGTATCGGTTATGCCCACTCGTGAGGTAGAACGGATACTTGCTTCTATCCCCCCCAAGAATCGATGGTGGATTCTTATGACACGGAAGTTCTTCATTTGCTTCAAGGAACCATTCGTGGTCTATGTAGAACTGCGCCCTACCATGAAGCGTTGGGAAAGGCATTTTTTCCTTTACATGCTTGCTAAATGCGACCACGGTTTTATTTGGCTCAACATAAGCTGCGTTGTTCAGACCATATACGCTCTGTCCGTGCCCCTCGTATTTAACGAATCCATTTCTCTCTATTTCTTCAAGCGTCGTTCCAGTCTTAAAGATTCCGCTATTTACACATAGATCCACTATCCCCTTTAAAATATCCCTTATGCTCTCGTCCGTAACCCTAAACTCTACTCCCCCCTTAGAAGTCCCTCCACCTACTACAAGTTCCCCAATCTTTATGCTCTCCTTCATCCTCCCCATTACCTCTATAACCCTTGCTGTTAGCGTATCGAAGTCTCTCTCTTCACCCATGAGCCAAGCAACGTCTTCTGGCACGTCTACTAACTCCAAACCTAAACTCTCAAGCCTTAGGATTTTCTTTAGCTTTTCCAAGGTTATACCATGAGGAACTTTGTATTTCTTAAGTCCACGGGATTTTGCTTTCTCTTCTATTTTCCTTGCGAGCTCTAAGGCTATTGTTATCTCATCTTTAGCATCGAAACACGGCTCAACAGCCTTTCCAGAAAAAGACCAGAATCTCGTTTCTGGATTCGGCAATGAATGGAATTGCATTTTCTCGTGATGAAACGCCGCTGGAAGCACGACGTCTGAGTAAAGTGCGGATTGCGACCATCGGTAGTCAATACAAACGATCAGATCTAACTTTGGCCATAGCTTTTTCAGATAAGTCAGCCTCGTCATTGGTTTGTTTCTTAGGGTGTTGTTTGCAACGATGAATAGCACTCTTGGCTCCACATCTTCTTTGGGAAGATCGAGATAATCAAACCAACCTCTTTCCACCGCCTCCTTTATGTATTCCCCAATTTTTCTTGGTATTCCCGCAGATGTGAGATCGATCTTATCCCATATATCACCGTAGCCCGCATGTCTATACCAGAAGAAAACTTCGGGTACAGATTGTGAGAGCATCTTGAACTGAAGGTGCTGGGCAAGACCCTCCAACTCTTCTTCAGTCATGTTTCGATCTACCCTCGATCTTACGCTTTCTCTTATTAGCTCATCACTTCTGACTATGCCCGCTAAAGCCAGTGGCTCATAAATGACGCACCAACTCCTAATACCCGTGCCGTTCTTCCCCCAGTTTCCAGTCAAAGCGAGTAGCAAGCACATGGATCTCTCTACCAAATCTCCATGGAACATCTTTGCAGTATTCCAGCTCAGCAAAATCGACGTTCTACCCTTTGCAACTTTCCTCGCAAGCATCCTTATAACATCCGCGTGCACTCCGCAGATCTGATGAGCTTTCTCCGGAGTGTATTCTTCGAGCTTCTCCTTCAAGAGCTCGAAAACGGGTTTCACTTCAACCTCTTTTCCATCTATCTCAACCCTGAAGCTACCTTCGAGCACCGGATCAAGATCTCCAAGCGCAAGAGTATCTCTCGGAGCTCTTACAAGACCTTTTTCCTTGTCCCAGAAGTAGAAGTTCTCGCTTTTATCCCTAAGAATTACTTCTGGCTCATCGTCTCTCTTCGCTCCGGTGAAGTCACTCTCTCTTAGAAATCTCCTCGTGTCCATTCTCACGAGCAGTGGAAGATCTGTTTGCTCCTTTACGAAGTTCCAATCTACAAGATTTTCATCGATTATAACCTTGCACATCGCCAAGGCTAAAGCTGCATCCGTTGCTGGTTTCACCGGCACATAGTAATCCGCGTGAACAGCAGAAGGGCTGTAATCTGGTGCTATCACAACGATTTCCGCTCCTCTGTAACGAGATTCTGTTAGGAAGTGATAGCCAGGTATCCTTGTATACACGGGATTTGCATACCAGATTATGTGGAGATCTGACTTGTAGAGATCGTCTTCGGAATTCGAAAAATGATGCTTTCCAAAGACCGAGTAGAGCCCAAGGTAAACGTCGCTTATTTCACCTACTGCGTCAAGCACGACACCACCGAGAGACGTTATTAGGAGCTGAATAGGAGTTGCGCAGTGTATCGCACCACCCTCTACGGCGGACTCGAGAATAAGCGATTGCGGATTGTGGAGAATTGCATCGATTATCTTATCTGCAATGAGCGTAAAAGCCTCGTCCCAGCTTATTGGGATCCATTTTCCGCTTCCGCGCTCGATTTGTTTCATCGGTTGTAGTATTCTTTCCTTCCCATAAGTTACCCTTGAGTATATCATGCCCTTGTTGCAACCTCTTGGATTCCAATCGGGTGTTTTCGGATCCACTACGGGATACTCCCCGGTTTGTTCTTCCCTTATAATTCTGCCATCCTTTATGAATGCAACCCACGAACAGTTTCCTGGGAAACAATCTTGCGGATGCGTGACTTTGACGATCTTGTCCCACTTAAGCTTATCTCTATACCTTTTCTCCCAGTTCTTCTCTTCAGGTGTCGGAATGATTTTTTTCGGGATCATCCTACCACCAGGTTGAAACTTTCTGTATCTTCAAAACTACCAAAGCACTCTCTCGGAATCTCAAGCTTGATTTTCCAACTGAACACGTTCCTTAGTTTCAGGAGTTTTGAGAGCTTGGATATGGGCAAGCTCTGAGAAATTAGGATTTCATTTGTTTCTGGATTAATTTTGACCTCTTTTTTTGATTCGGAGATTAAAACATCGTTTAAATATACTGAGATGTTTAATGAGACTGTCTCCTCTGATTCGCTTACGATTTCAAGACTATGAACAACTTCTATATCGTTCCCACCTATGTCCCCCCACTTAGAGCTTAGATTAAATGAAAGATTGCATGAGCTTCCATTTATCTCGGGAAGTAGATTTGTGCTGACATTTTCCGATTTTGTGTGAAATATTCTTAAGAAAGAACCGCCAAGGTCATAGACAAGATAAGCCCGTATAACGAGTTCAGAAGTTTCTCCCTCGCTTAAATGAGCCCTCCATAATTCCTCCAAGCTCGTCGAATTTAGACTCAACTTGACCGTTAGATCGTTAAGACCACTCTTTAGCTCCTTATCGTAATAAATCGCCTCCCCTATCTTAATTCCACCCCTATATATTCCCAAATCGCTACTATTTTCGTCAATTTGGAGATCTCCAAGCTTATTCTCCACACTGAAGATAATGGTGAAATTGGAATCGCCCACATCTTCGGAAATTTTTAGCACGCTAATTTTATCCAAATCGCTAAGATAAACGACCTTTGGATATCCCAAGCAAAGGCAGAAAGACACCACAATGGCTATGGTTAAGATTTTCTTCATTCAGCCACCTCGATATGTGTCCGATAGATAATTTGCCAATAGCTTGATTTGATCTACTGAGAGCTTCACGTTACCCGATGTGACCATCTTTCTTATTCCGACTTCCCAAACGTTTTCGGGTTTGCCAAAGTAGAGTTTAAAGCTCTTGTATCTTTCAGGTGTTGTATGGCACTTCATACAAACTTTTTTGAAAATATCCTCCCCGCTAATCGAGACCTCAATCGTAGAATTTTTTTCTGACTCAACTGGGTTCAAAGAGTTCTCACCATTGCCATTTAAGATTACGATAACGGCAAAGAGTAGCGCAAGGATAAATATGAAACTTCGATAGGCTCTGAGGATATTTTTGATCTTTCTTTTTGTTCTTGCTCTCATTTTTCCACCAAAACCTTGTGTAGAGCTTGTCTAAATCTACCAAAGAACTCATCAGGCCATCTAAAGCCGATAAGCGTTCTCATCAGCTCCGAATCCTCTCCCCTTCTCATCTTCTCCCTCTCCTCTTTAAGCGTTCTCAGCACCCTCTCGACTTCAGGACCAAAGAGATACTTTAAGTAATCCAAAGGTATCCTCTCCTCGTTCGTAAGTCTTCCATCTTTATCGAACTTCGGCGATGAAAGAGGTGGAACGTAATACACATTTGGTTCCGTGTTGAACTCGGGATGCAATGGGAGTGCGACTCTCCACTTCTTAACCAACTTGTATACCGAAGAGCTCTCATCTTCCAGAAATCCGAAGTGAACCGCTCTCGCTGGACAAGCTCTTGCACAAGCTGGAGCGACTCCCTTTTCAATTCGAGGAAAGCAGGC
>JBKBUO010000077.1:0-5325 GCA_046290005.1 Archaeoglobaceae archaeon
CCTGTCAGATGTGAAGTTGTTACGAGTAGATCTTTGTATTCTGGATGATCCACGAGGTCGAAAGTCTTCGAAATTACATTTATACCCCCTCTGAGCATCGGGTCATCTCTTTTCACTTTTTTACCGGCTAAGTAGACGTTTGGTTTCATTTTGAATAGGTCTTGCCTGTATTCTTCAGAAGTTCTCATCTCATACCCTCTCTATTATGCACGCAGCTCCCTGCCCACCACCGACGCAAGCGGTCGCTAAGCCATAGTCTCCGCCCTTTTCATGCAAAATTCTCGAAAGCGTTCCAATCAGCCTTGCACCACTCGCAGCGAGTGGGTGTCCAATTGCGATTGCTCCACCTTTAGCGTTAACCCTTTCCGCCTCAATTCCAAGCTCCTTTATCGCATAAAGCGGAACGATTGCAAACGCCTCATTTATCTCCCAGTAGTCAATGTCGCCGACTTTTAAACCAGCTTTCTGCAAAGCCATCTTGCTCGCAGGCACTGGACCTTTGCCCATCACGTTTGGTGGAACTCCTGCATAACCGAAGGACTTAAACTTCGCAATTGGCTCGATTCCAAGCTCCCTTGCTTTTTCCTTGCTCATCAACATCACAGCGCTTGCACCAGCGTTTAAAGGCGATGAGTTCCCAGCGGTTATAGCTCCATCTGGCCTGAAAGCTGGCGGAAGCTTTTCAACTGTTTCGAGGGTTGTGTCTGCCCTTATACTCTGGTCTCTGTCCACGATTACTTTCCTCCCGTCTGCCTGCGGAGCTTCAATTGGGAGAATTTCTCCCTTGAAGTAACCCTCTTCCAAAGCCTTGGCTGCTAATTTGTGGCTTCTGACCCCCCATTCGTCCATGTCTCTTTTAGTCATTCCAAATTTCTCTTTTGCCTCCTCAAAGAGCTTTTCCGCCGTTAAACCCATCACAAAACCTACACGCATGTCGTATTCTTTGTATTCCTCGCTGAGGAACTTCTCGTTTCTCGCAACGTATGGATTTTCAGCGCCCATGGGAACGCGAGTCATGTGCTCGTAGCCACCTGCGATGACGACGTCTGCGACTCCACTCGCGATTTCAAGGTAAGCGTACATTGTTGTGATTATCGAGGATGCGCACTGCATGTCCATAAGCGTCGTAGAAACTTCCACGGGATACTTTGCAAGCAAGACTGGCGATTTACCCCCATAAGCCCAGTTTTCCCACACTGGAAAAGCGCAACCAACGAGAACTCTATTTACATCACTCTTTTTGATCCCAACTCTCTCAGGCAATTTGTCGAGAACCATCGCCATTAGCTCGTCACCACGGATCTGATGGAACACGTCTCTCTGCGGCTCTTTTGGACGACTCCTTGAAAAAGGAGTTCTCAGAAATCCAACCAAATACACTTCTCCCATCAAACCATCCCCTTTCTGTTATGGTTTTTCAGAACTATTAAACCTTTCGCTGTTTGCGTATAAATTCTAAAAATCTAGTCCAAAAGAACCAATTTAAGCGCAAGGAATTTCGTCAAATTGGAATTAGAAAAACAACTAAGGAGAGCGAAAACCGAAAGATTTTTCCGCTCAAAAACAACTTAAAAGCGTGATCGAGAGCTACGAGTTCGGAAAAATCGTGGTTAACGGAAAAACTTACACCTCAGATATCTTGATTTTCAATGAAAAAGTTAGAGAGAACTGGTGGAGGAAAGAGGGGCATAAACTAAGCCTTGAAGACCTGAAAGAAGTCTTGGAGTTTAAACCTGAGGTTTTAATTGTCGGCATGGGCTACAACGGGAGAATGGTCGTTCCCGAAGATTTGAAGATTTTTCTTGAAGAGAGAGGGATTAGAACTATTGCACTCCCAACGCAACAAGCTGTGAAGGTTTTCAACGAAACAAAGGCTAAAAAAGTCGGTGCTTTTCATCTGACATGTTGAGTAGGAAAAGTTAAAATACAATGGCTATGCAATTCATCGGGGGTCGAAATGGGTTGGAAGTCTCATGGCTTCAGGTTTAAATCAGGTAGAAAATTGAAGAAAAAGGTAAGGGAAAAGGGCTTAAAGCTTAGGAAGTTCCTTCAGGAGTTTAGCGTAGGACAGAGGGTTATTTTAGACATTGAACCAGCCTCGCAGAAGGGTATGCCACACCCGAGATATCACGGAAAAAGTGGAATCATAGTAGGGCAGAGGGGGAGAGCATACCTTGTGCAGGTAAGAGATGGGGGCAAATTAAAGACCCTAATTTCTCGTCCAGAGCACCTTAGGGCTGTTTAAGGTGGGGAAATGTTTAAAGAAGTGAAGAGCTTCGAGTACATCACTATTCCTGAAGCGAGAGAGATAATGGAGGAGATAGCAAAGAGAAGACAAGAAAAAGCGGAGTTGCTATTCGAAACAAGGAGGGCGCTGAGACATCTAAGAAATTTTTCAAAGCTAAGCGCTGGAAAAGCCAAAAAGCTCGTAGAAGATTTGATGAAACTCCCACAGGTCGGAAGAAAAGATTTAGCTGTAAAAATCGCGGATCTAATGCCAAGGGTTGTGGATGAAATAAGAGCGATCTACGCAAAAGAAAGAACGTTGACGAATGAAGAGATAGAGCAAATCTTGGAAATCGTGGAGAGATACAGAGAGTAGGGAAAATTATTAATATTGGTAGATGCATTTTTGATGTGATCGGTCGCTATGGATAAAGCAAAGCAATTTGAAAAACAGAGCAAGACGGAGAAATACGAAGATTACGCATACGTTCTCGACTTTCTCCCCTATGGACACGTAGACGATAAAAGGCCGATCCACAAAAGGGAGCCATTGGCTCAAGTAATCGGAGAAAAGTATTTCACTCTACTCGAGTTGAGTGTGAAGAAGGATAAGAATCCGCTCGTGATGGACAGAGTTTACATAGGAAAAGGAGAAAGAGACGTCGTGAACAGGATAAAGAGGAAGTTAACCTACGAGGATCTCACACCAGCTTCGAAGAGGGAGCTTCCCTTTGTTGTTGAGAACATAGTTAAACTTAGGGAAAACGAGTTCGTCGAGTTTTTTAACAAAGCGGAGCCGATAACGACGAAGATGCATCAACTCGAGCTACTTCCAGGAGTAGGAAAGAAAACGATGTGGGCAATCATTGAAGAGAGAAAGAAAGAGCCTTTTAAAAATTTTGAAGACGCTGCAAAAAGGGTAAAGGGTATTCAGCCCTTGAAGCTAATAGTAGGTAGAATAATTTACGAGCTCCAGAATCCCGACACGAAGTATAGGGTTTTTGTTGAATCTTAGCTTTCAAGGAGTTTTTTGAGTTCTAAGAGCAACTTTTTCTCATTGTCATCCATTGTTCTCTTTTCGTGCTTCTTGATCAATTTCTCTATCTCTTCTTTCAATCCAAGCTCTTCTTCGCTTATAACTGCGCTGAGAATGCTTGCTGTGAAAATAGAAACAATAGAGACGCCGAATAGAACGATCATCATCGATATTATTTTCCCAAGTGGCGTCATGGGGACTATATCTCCGTATCCAATGGTTGTTATCGTTACGACTGCCCAATAAACACAATCGAAGAAGTGGAGATCTCTCGCTTTTCCTTCCGCGATGTAGAAACTTGTGGATCCGAGTAGAATCGTGATAAAGAGCATTAGCATTGCATAGCTGAGCAGTTTTGCGGACTTCGCCCTCATCTCTCTCATCAGTTTAATCCCCAACGCGATGATCCTCAGAACTCTTAAACCTCTGAAAATCACAGCTAAGTGGGGTGGAACAAAGTAAAAGAGCACGATCGCTGGGATATAGGCAAAGATTTCGTAGAAATTCATTAATAGGTATCTTTTGCCCCCTTCACGAGAACGTGAAACGAAATCTGAAATCAGAACTAATGTGAAAACCAAATCGAGAAAAACGAGGACGAATTGTATTTCACCGCTTGTAAGCTCCACAGCTATTATCGTCAAGATCGAGGCAATTGTCAACAATATTGCGACAGTTTCGTTGAGCCTCATATCCAAGTTTCATCAGAAATAAAAATCTTAGGTTTGAAGTCGCTTGATCAACCACGATTTAGGTAGTTTATCATTGGAATTTTGAATCCAAAGCTTTTTTAATTTTAGCGTTGAAAGCCTTGCATGTTCGAAAAAGTGAGACCACCATCTGAGGGGGAGAAAATCGAATACAGAGACGGGAAGCTCATAGTTCCGAGAAATCCGGTGATTCCGTATTTTGAAGGTGACGGAATTGGTAAAGACGTTGTTCCGGCTGCAATAAGAGTTTTGGACGCAGCAGCAGACAAAGTAGGTAAGGAAATAGTGTGGTTCAAGGTGCACGCTGGAGAAGATGCTTACAAAATCTATGGTAGCTACTTACCAGAGGATACGTTGAACGCAATAAGGTATTATAGGGTTGCCTTCAAGGGTCCACTCACGACACCAGTTGGCGGCGGTTACAGAAGTCTTAACGTGACGATAAGGCAAGTTCTCGATTTATACGCTAACGTTCGTCCGGTTTACTACTTAAAAGGTGTTCCAAGCCCCATAAAGCATCCAGAAAAGGTTAACTTTGTAATATTCAGGGAGAACACCGAAGACGTTTACGCGGGAATAGAGTGGCAAAGGGGAAGTAGGGAGGCGATCAAGCTCATCGAAATTCTAAAGCGAGATTTTGGAGTTCAGATAAGAGAAGATTCAGGTATTGGGATTAAGCCGATAAGTGAGTTCGCAACGAAGAGGCTCGTGAGGATGGCGATAATGTATGCGATAGAAAACAATAGGAAGAGCGTCACCTTGGTGCACAAGGGAAACATTATGAAGTTCACAGAGGGTGCCTTCAGAGACTGGGGCTACGAAGTTGCAAAGCAAGAATTTGCTGAGTTTTGCATAACTGAAGACGAGCTAAACAGAGATTACGGAGGAAAGCAACCTGAGGGAAAGATAGTGGTCAAGGATAGAATTGCGGACAACATGTTCCAGCAGATAATAACGAGGAGTGACGAATACGACGTAATAGCTTTACCAAACCTGAACGGGGATTATCTAAGCGACGCTGCTGCTGCGCTCGTAGGCGGACTTGGAATTGCACCAGGCAGTAATATAGGCGATGGAATTGCAGTCTTTGAACCGATACACGGATCTGCTCCAAAATACGCTGGACAGAACAAGGTAAACCCAACTGCACAAGTCTTAACCGGCGCCCTAATGCTCGAGTTCCTCGGGTGGAAGGAGGCGAGCGAGATGGTAAAGAAAGCGGTTGCAATGACCATAGAAAGAGGCATTGTGACCTACGACCTCCACAGACAAGTTGGCGGGAAACTCGTGGGAACGAAGGAGTTCGCAGATGCGGTGATCGAGAACCTAAGCACGCTATGATTCAAATCTACG
>JBKBUO010000007.1:0-12851 GCA_046290005.1 Archaeoglobaceae archaeon
TCACGCTCGACCTTGGCTGGGAGCTCTTGTCAATGCTCCCAGAAAGAGAGCTTACGAAGATCGAGAAGAAGTACATCGAGAAGTATCATCCAGCGTACAAGAAAAAGGCAGTTTCATCCTAAATTTTTGAGGGATAGCGATGGCAGAAGTGCAACCGACGAGAATGGAGCTCATAAAGCTCAGAAGAAGAATCAAAATGGCAGTTCGAGGACACGCGTTGCTAAAGATGAAGAGAGACGGCTTAATAATGGAATTCCGAGAACTGCTCGAGGAAGCGAAGGTTGCGATCCAAAAGATGACTGAGAACTATGAGAAAGCGAGACAGAAGCTCTTAATTGCAATGGCAGTTGATGGCTTCACAGCGTTGCGATCTATAGCTCTTTCTTGTTGTCAAATCCAACCGAGTTTTACGGTGAAAAGGAAGAGCATAATGGGCGTAGTTGTGCCGGTGATAAAGAGGGAAAAGATCGCAAGAAGAGCTATTGAGAAGCCTTACGGAATTCTGAGCACAAGCGTAAGAATCGACGAAGCTGTTACTGCTTATGAAGAGCTCGTCGATTCTATTCTTGAGGTTGCGGAAATCGAGACCACTATAAGGCGATTGCTCGAAGAGATCGAAAGAACAAAGCGAAGGGTTAACGCCCTCGAGTATCGCGTAATTCCGAGGATGAACGAGCTCGCGAAGTTCATAGCGTTTAAGCTTGAGGAGATGGATAGGGAGAACATAATAAGGTTGAAGAAGCTCAAGATGAAGAAGGCGAAGAGGTAGAAAAGCTTTTAAACCTCATTTAAAACTTTTTTCATGGATTTTTCAGAGCTTGAGTCTGTATACAGGAATTTGGGTGGCGACTTTAAGCAATTTAGCAAAATCTCCGCAACTGTTGACGTTGGTTTGAAGTTCGGCTTTGCGAAGAGGATAAGCGAGGTAGACGTTCAGCTATTCGGCTTAGTTTCCGGCGATCTTAATCCGATCCACTTCAGCGAAGAATTTGCGAAGCAAACGAAGTTTGGTGGTAGAGTTGTGCACGGTATGCTTACAACAAGCCTTGTTTCCACCGCAGTAGCAAGACTTCCGGGAACAGTTGTTTTACTCGAAACGAGTTTTCGCTACTTAGCTCCGGTTCGCATAGGCGACCTTGTTGCGGTAGATTGCGAGATCGTTGAAAAGGAGAGGAACCGCTACAAAGTCAACGTCGTTTGCAAGGTAAACGATAAGGCTATTGCAGAAGGATGGGTAAAAATCTTGATATGGTGATCGAGCTTCTAAAGGAAAAAGGCGCGGACTTCTTCCTGATGCACTCAGGAAATGCGAACTTTTTTTACGCAACAAAGTTTCGAAGCTCTTCTGCGATGTTCTATTCCGTAGGAGTCGACGGAACTGAGCTTCTGCTTTTGCCAGAGATGGAGCTAAACAGAGCTCTGAGAGAAAGCAGAGTCAAGGAAGTATCGAGCTATGAGATGTTGGGATATGAAGAAAAGCTCAAAGAACTGAGGAGTCCGAAAAAGGCGATTGCAGAAATTCTAATCGAAATTCTCAAAGAAGGTAGGGCTAAGAAAGTGCTAATCCCACACGACTTTCCATCCTTCTTCGGCTTCGCTTTAAAAGAGGACTTTGACGTAGAAACCGTTGAAAACCCATTTTTGAAAATGAGAGCTGTAAAAACTAATTCGGAGATCTCAGAGATAAAAATAAGTTGCGAGAAAGTGGTCGCGGTTTTTTCCGAGACCCTTAACCTGGTAAGCTTTCGATCTCCCACTTGCGAGGAAATTCGAAGCTTCATCGAACTCGAGCTGTTGAAAAGTGGTTTAATTGCAGAGGACACGATCTGCGTCTCCGGAAAGTTATCTGCGGATCCTCATGAGCTTGGAAAAGGAGAAGTCGAGGATCACTTGCTCATCGACGTGTTTCCGAGGAACAAAAACGGCTATTATGCGGATTTCACGAGAACTATAATCTTGAAAGACAATCTCAGATTAAAAGAGATGTTATTTGCAGTCGTCGAAGCACAGAAAAAAGCGATCTCTATGCTTAGGGAAGGTGTAAACGGTAAAGACGTTCACGAGACGGTAAAAGATACTTTAAAGAGCTATGGATTCGAGACGAGAAAAGGAGAGGGCTTTATTCACTCAACTGGTCATGGTATTGGGCTTGAAGTCCATGAAGAGCCAAAGATTGGCGATATCGACGTTACGCTGAAGAGTGGAATGGTCGTAACAATCGAGCCGGGACTTTACTACCGTGACATCGGTGGCGTGAGGGTGGAAGACGTTGTTTTGATAAAGAGAGATGGTTGTGAAATTCTCACACCTTTCGAGCGTTTTTTGGTTCTATGAAATCCTTTGGAGCAGACTCGAAGCTTTCCAAGTATCTGTTTAAGGCTTTGGGAATCTCAACTCTACCATCTTCGAGCTGGTAGTTCTCGATTATAGCTGTGATTGCCCTCGTCGTTGCAATCGCGGTTGAGTTGAGCGTGTGCACGAATCCCTTGCTCGGCATCCCCTTTTTTTCCGCATATCTTATGTTCAATCGATAGCTTTGCCAATCTGTGCAGTTGCTACAGGAGACCATTTCTCTGTAATTCGCCTGAGATGGCATCCAAGCTTCGAGATCGTATTTTTTCGCTGCAACTATGCCAAGGTCACCTGTGCAGATGTTCACAACTCTGTAGGGGATCTTTAACCCTTGCCAAAGCTTTTCGGCGTTCTCAATCAATTTTTCGTGCCACTCCCAGCTCTGCTCTGGTAGGCAGAAAACAAATTGCTCGACCTTGTTGAACTGATGAACTCTAAAGATTCCCTTTGTGTCCTTTCCATGTGCTCCCGCTTCTTTTCTGAAGCAAGGACTAAAACCTGCGTAGAGTAGAGGTAGATCGCCCTCTTCAAGTGTCTCGTTCATGTGCATCGAAGCGATTGCATGCTCGCTCGTCGCAATTAAGTGCAAGTCCTCGCCCTCGATCTTGTAGACCACATCTTCGAAATCGCTGAAGGCTGTGACACCTTGGTAGGCTTCTTTCCTCAGCATGAAAGGCGGAATTACGATTCTAAACCCGTTCTTCACTAAGAAGTCTATCGCATACAGCGATAAGGCGAAATCAAGCCATACGAGATCGTCGAAGAGGTAGTAAAATCTTGATCCCGCAACCTTTCCCGCTCTCGCAACGTCTGCCCAGCCAAAGAGCTCCACCGCGTCAGCGTGACCAATTGGCTTATGATCTACGACTTCGTAATCCGCCTTTTGATTTGTAATAGCCAAAAATCTATCTACGTCCTCAAAATAAACCTTTGCCTTTCCCCAATAGCGAATTGCAACGTTTTCACTGTCGTCTTTTCCAATTGGCACAGAATCGTGGGCTATGTTTGGGATCGAGAGTAAGATGCTTTCAAGCTCCCTTTCAAGCTTTTCAAGAAGTTCTTCAGCATTTTTCACTGCTTCGCTTACTTTTTTCGCTTCTTCAACTAATTTTGGATCTTTTTGTTCCCTCAAAAGCTTAGAAAGCTCGTTCCTTCTCTTTCTAAGTGAGTTAACTTCTTTCAGCATTTCTCGCCATTTTCTGTCGAGTTCTATCGCTTTATCAACGATTCCGGTGCTCAAGTTGCGCCTTTTTTGCGAATCGTATAAAATCTCAGGTTTTTCTCTAAGAGCTCTGAGTATACTCCACATCGAATTAACGTGGTCTCGCAGTATATAAATTCTGATCGTCTAATAGTGGAATCAAAGCTCAAGCTCGACGGGTTGTGATAGAATATCGCTCTTGAGCATTCTTTCAAAGAAGCACGGGTCTTTTAGCACAGCCCTTGCAGCGGAAGCCATCTTGGCTCCAGATAGTATCATCTTCTCCCCCGTCGCTAAGTCGACGAAGGAGTTGTTCCCTATGACGAATCCAAGTTGCGAAACCCTTTTTATCAGCTCGAAATCGCAATCCGCATTTGGTATCATCGCATCAAGGTGAATGATCTTGCATCCACTTTTGAATACTTTCTCGCAAATAGCCTTGTAGTCTAAATCATGTCCTCCACGAATCTTTACCGCAGTAATCGCAACTTTTGAAACTGCTTCAACGATTTTCAAAAGTTCTTCGAGATTGAAAAGTAACCACTCCCCGCACTTTGCTGAGATGAACTCTGGTTGTCTGCAGTGTGCGTTGATCTCAAAGATACCGCCGTAACTTTCAACGAGGTTTGCGACTTCTAAGTAGCCATCTAAGGTTGAGGAGCGAACGTTGACAGCGAATTTTCTACCTTTAATCGCCTTAATCTCTCTTTCGATCCCCTCAAGTGGCTCTTCAAATATGAATTCTCTCCTTCCTCTTTCGACTGCTTTTTTTGCTGCGTTCATAGCCTCTTTATCCGCGTTGAATCCCCCGAGAATTACGAGCCCAGCTCTCTGCTTCTTGCAAAACTCAGCGTTGTTTACTCCAGCAATCGCGGACAGAACTAGGCGGTTGTCAAATCT
This sequence comes from Archaeoglobaceae archaeon, assembly GCA_046290005.1. Classification (GTDB taxonomy): domain Archaea; phylum Halobacteriota; class Archaeoglobi; order Archaeoglobales; family Archaeoglobaceae; genus WYZ-LMO2. The sequence goes on from JBKBUO010000007.1 coordinate 4,454, forward strand.
CATCTCTCAGCTCTGCATCAAAAACACGAGTTGCAGAACCAGTCATGAAGGCTGTGTCCGCTATTTCAACCCTTAGAACTCCCCCCTTTGTTATCACCTCTGCCCTCTCTGTTATTCCGAGCTTTTTCGCGACCGCAACAACTGCGACGCTACCGGTTCCACAGCTCAGGGTTTCGCTCTCAACTCCTCTCTCGTAAGTTCTGACGTAGAATTTGCCATTTTGGAATGTCGCAAAGTTCACGTTTGCTCCCTCTGGGAATATCTCTGAGTACCGAATTGCCCTTGCGATCGGAACGATTTCGAAGTCGAGATCTTCGACGAAGATTACAACATGCGGAACTCCTGTATTGACAGCGTAAAGCCTGTATTTCTTGCCTTCGAAATCGAAAATCGTTCCCCATACCTCTTTTTTCGCTGGAATTTTGTTAAAATCAAATTCTGGTTTCCCCATGTCGACTTTAATCCACCATTTTCCATCGAAGCTAACTTCGAGCTCCTTTATTCCAGAGAGCGTTTCAACTCTGATTTTGCCGAGCTTGGCATAGCCCTCTTCCACTAAGAATCTCGAGAAGCATCTTATGCCGTTTCCGCACATCTTTGCTTCGCTGCCATCTGGGTTGAAGAACCTGAACTTTGCATCCGCTACAGAGGAACGTTGAACAAATATGACTCCGTCTGCACCGACTGCAAAGTTTCTGTTGCAGATCTTTCTCGCAAACTCGGCTTTCTTGATTTCAGGAACGACGATACCATTGAATTCGTCGATCAGAACGAAGTCGTTTCCGTTTCCATGCAGCTTTGTAAACTTCATGATTTCCTCCTCATGAGGAAGTTGACCGCATTTATGACCGCGTCGAATGAAGCCATGACGATGTCTTGCGAAGCGCCACGAGAGGTGAAAATGTTTCCGTTCTCGTCTTCAACTGTAACATAAACTTCCGCAATTGCGTCGCTACCACCGCTTATTGCGTCAAGCCTAAATTCGCGAATCTGCATTTTTCCGCCTACAAGCTGGAGAACCGCCTTTAAAGAAGCGTCTACTGGTCCAACACCAATCGCAGACGCAACTCTCTTGTCTCCATAAACCCTCGCATTTACAACTGCGGTAGGTGTAACCTTGTTCCCCGTTATTACCGTGATCTCGTCAACTTCGACAGCTCTCTCTTTTGTGGTCATTTCACCAAGCACGATTTCGGCGATCGTAAGCAGGTCTCTATCTGTTACTTTCTTTCCTTTGTCTCCAATCTCCTTCACTTTCTCGAATATCTTGTTCAGAGCTTCCTCGCTAAAAACGTAACCGGCATCTTCTAACATCTTCTTTATCTGGTACCTTCCCGCGTGTTTTCCTATGACAATCCTCCTCCTATGTCCGATCATTTCTGGTTTTAAGATCCCTGGCTCAAAGGTCGAAGCCTCTTTTAAAACACCATGCGCATGAATTCCGCTCTCGTGACTAAAGGCATTTTCACCAACTATTGGGGTGTTTGGCGGCATTTTCACACCAGTAAGCCTTTCTACGAGTTTTGAAGTATCGTAAATAAGCTCAGTCTTTATGTTCGTTCTAAGTCCTTCGATTGAGTGCAATATCATCACGACTTGCTCAAGGCTTGCGTTGCCAGCTCTTTCACCGATCCCATTTACGGTGACTTGAACTTCATCCGCACCCGCGAGAACCGCTGAATACGTGTTCGCAACCGCAAGTCCGAAGTCGTTGTGGCAGTGAACGTCGATTTTAACCTTGAGCTCTTCTCTGAGCTTTTTGACCAGCTCGTAGAACTTGAAAGGCGTTGCAACCCCGACGGTGTCAGGAATGTTTATGACGTCTACCTTTGCATCTTCGACAGCTTTGTATATCTTCTTGAGAAACTCGAAGTCGGTTCTGGTTGCATCCATTGCCGAAAACATGCACTTCAGACCATGGGATTTGATGTATTCCACGCAATCAACGGATCTATCTATTATTTCATCGTAACTGAGCTTCAAAGTGTGTTCTATCTGGATTTTTGAAGTTGGTGTGAAGATGTGAACCATGTCTACATCTGCTTTTATAGCAGAATCTATGTCCTCCTTGACGATCCTTGCAAGCCCGCAGATCTCCGCGCTGAGTCCAATCGAAGTGATCTCTTTCATAGACTCAAATTCTCCCTTTGAAACAGAAGGAAAGCCCGCTTCGATTACATCAACTCCAAGCCTGTCCAAGGCTTTGGCTATTTGAACCTTGTAAAACGGGGGTAGAGATACCCCGGGCATCTGTTCGCCATCTCTGAGTGTTGTATCGAAGACACTTATCGTTCTCATCGCAACCCCTTCTTCTTTTTGGCTAAATTGTTTTCGGTATTCAAATTGAATAGATAATCAATGACAAATTTTTCCCTTCCGAATACTAAGAAAATACGTATTTGATTCCGAAATACACTTTGTTTCTGTATTCAGTTCGCCTTTTTTTAAGGAAAAGTTTAATAAACGCTGAAATTAAAGCAAAGGGATGTTCAAAAAAATCCTCGTTGCAAATCGGGGGGAAATAGCGATAAGGATAATGCGCGCTTGCAGAGAGCTTGGGATCAAGAGCGTCGCAATCTACAGCTCTGCAGACGAAAGGGCTCTCCATCGTTACTACGCAGATGAAGCTTACTATGTGGGAAAATCACATCCAAAGGAGAGCTATTTAAACATCGATGCGATAATAAGAATAGCGAAGCAAAGCGAAGCAGAAGCAGTTCACCCGGGTTATGGATTTGTTTCTGAAAATCCGGATTTCGCAGAGAGATGCGAAGAGGAGGGAATTGTTTTCATCGGACCGTCCTCTGATGTGCTGAGAATCTCGGGTTCGAAAGTTGAGTCAAGGAGAAGGATGATCTCCGCTGGGGTTCCAGTGATTCCCGGATCACCCGCGCTTGAAAGGATTGAAGAGGCCTACGATTGGGCTGAGAAAATAGGCTATCCAGTCGCAGTCAAAGCTTCAGGTGGAGGCGGCGGTATTGGGATCACAGTCGCTAAAAACGAAAATGAGCTCGAAATGGCGTTTACGAAGTCGAGTAGTTTCGGTGAGAAATTCTTTGGCGATCCGACTGTTTACATGGAGAAGTGGCTAACGAAACCGAGACACATCGAAGTCCAGATCTTGAGCGATGGTAAGAACTTTGTTCATCTCGGCGAAAGAGAATGCAGTATTCAGCGTAGAAATCAGAAGGTGATCGAAGAAACCCCTTCGCCAGTTGTGAACGAGGAGATGAGGGAGAAGATAGGGGAGATAGCGATAAAGGGTGCAAAAAGCCTAAGATATAAGAACGCTGGAACTTTTGAGTTCTTATACGAGAATGGAAACTTCTACTTCCTTGAGATCAACGCCAGGCTTCAGGTTGAGCACACGATAACTGAAATCGTAACCGGAGTAGACATAGTCAAGGAGCAGATAAAGATCGCATATGGGGAAAAGCTTGAATTCGATCAGAGTGACGTGAATTTCCGCGGACATGCGATGGAACTTAGGATATACGCAGAAAATCCGATCAACTTCTTACCAAGTAGCGGGAGAATTGATTTTTACAGAAGTCCTGGAGGCTTTGGAATTCGATTAGACAGCGCTGTCCACATTGGTTGTAGAATCCCCGAAGAATACGATCCAATGATTTCAAAGCTTACGGTTTTTGGAAGAAATAGGCAAGATACGATTGCAAGAGCAAGAAGAGCTTTGAATGAATACGTTATTGCGGGGATAACGACAAATATCCCACTTCACATGGCGATCCTTGAGGATGAAGAGTTCGTCAAGGGCAACATCCACACAAAGTTCATCGAGGAGAGAAGGATCCCAGAGAAGGTTCCAAGCTACATCGAGGAGTACATAGAGGCGCAGGAAAAACTCAGCAAAGTATTCGTCGAATACGAGACAGAAAGACTCAAGGAAAAGATTAGGAAAGCCTATGCAGCGAAGATTATAGATAGTGAAATCGAAGAAAAACTTTGGAGAATTTACGTCTCACTCGGTCGTTAGAAATTCCTCCTCTCTTCCGAATTTCTTTATCATTTCCATCTGTTTCAAAGCAAGATCTCTTGCACTCTTTATATCCGTTTTTGCAATGACTTCTCCGTTTTCGATGAATTTTCTGAGCATAGGTTCTTTATCAACTGGTCTCTCATCCCTAAAAAGTCTGATCTCGTCTTCGAGCTTTTCCCAATTCCTGTAAACCTGTTTCATCCCACTCCTCTTCCCTCTTTTTGCGCAGAATTTCCCGTCTCTTTCCACCATGTCCATTGCAAAGTCAACTGGTTTTGCAGCGCTGATCGCAGTTCCGACGCCAAACGCGTCTGCGATCTCACGAAGTTCGATGACATCTTCGAGTTTCAAACCACCGCTTAGAAAGATCTTTACGTCTTCTCTTCCCCTTATCTTAAGCTCCCATCTCACTTCCTCGATTATTTTCCTAAACTTCCCCTTTCTCGAAGAAGGTGTGTCGAGGCGAACGCCGTCGACTCTTTTCACGTTCTCGATAGCCATTACCGCTTCGGTTTTCTCATCGTAGTAAGTGTCCACCAGCATAATCCTCGGCACTTTTTCGTCTACGACTTCATCAAAAGCTCTCCATGCTGAAATCTGATCTCCAAAGCTTATTATCAGCGCATGAGGCATAGTTCCGACGCTCTCCGTGTTTAAGTATTTTTCTGCGATGAAGTTGCTAACACCATCAACTCCCCCAATGAGCGCAGATCTTTCTATCATTGCAGAAATCGCTGGATGTGCTCTTCGCGTTCCAAAAGAGTAAATCTTTTTACCCCCGCTTGCCAACTTAAACTTAAAGCTCTGCCTCGCAACACCGCTTGCATGGCAAAGGAATCCAAGAATCGCTGTCTCAAATCTCGCAAAGTCCAAGTATTTGCCCACTATGGTTAGCACGGGTTCATGGGGGAAGAAAAGCGAGCCTTCAGGCATGGCGTAAACGTCCACGGGTATACCTTTGAGTAAATTTAGAACGTCCTCAAGACCCGCAAAAATTCCCCATTCTGAAGTCGTGACCTCCATTACGACTTTTGGGTTTAAACCTTTGGCTTTCAGAACTTTCTCAGTCCATACAAAGTATTTGTCCGTTGTGAGTCCTTTTGCTATGTCTTCTTCACTTGGTATGAGGAATTTCATGCGTCATCACACTCACAAGGCTTTTTACCGCATTTTTTGCATAACATAGGATACTTTTTAAGGATTTCTCTTTCGACATCCACTCCGCATAGATTTGCAACGCTAACGATCCAAGCGATTACGTCTGCGATCTCTTCACCAACGTTTTTTCCCTTTCTTACAGCTTCTGCGAGCTCACCAACTTCCTCCATGACCCAAAGCATCGTCTTTTCTACTCCTCGTTGCATATCTCTGTGCAAGTAGATTTCTGCAATCATGTTCTGGAATTCTTTTATTTCCATCTAACCTTCACTCCCCTTTCGCTTAGGTATCGCTTTACTTCTCCGATTGCAATCTCTCCATAGTGAAAAATGCTCGCAGCTAAACAAGCATCCGCTTTTCCGTGAACAAAAGCTTCATAGAAGTGCTCGAGCTTTCCAGCTCCACCTGAAGCGATGACGGGAATTGAGACTTCTTCGCTTATTTTTCTCGTTATCGGAATATCGTATCCATCTTTGGTTCCATCTCTGTCCATCGAGGTTAGCAGTATTTCACCAGCACCAAGTTCCTCAACTTTCTTAGCCCATGAAACCGCATCGATGCCAGTTGCCTTTCTCCCGCCGTAAATGTATACTTCATACCACGCTTTTTGCCCATTTTCAAGCTCGATTATGTGTTCTCCTTTTTTTAGATCGAAATTCCTTTTACAGTCGATTGCAACGACGATGCATTGAGTGCCAAAAATCTGCGAAGCTTCTTTTACGAAGTTGGGATCCTTAACTGCGGAAGTATTTATAGAAACCTTATCCGCACCTGCGGATAATAAACGATCTATATCTTCGATACTTTTTATTCCTCCTCCAACGGTTAAAGGTATAAAAACTTGTTCAGCGGTTCTCGCGATCGCGTCGACCATCGTATCTCTTCCTTCGGACGAAGCTGTTATGTCAAGAAATACGAGTTCATCAGCCATCTCTTCGTTGTATCTCTTTGCAAGCGCAACAGGGTCGCCAGCTTCGCGAAGATTTACGAACTCGACACCTTTTACGACTGTAGCTTTTCCATTTCTATAAGTCACATCCAGACATGGAATTATGCGCTTTGCAACCATTAACGCCTCACCTCGAACTTCTCACATTCCTGAATCGGAGCACTTTTAACGATAACGTCTCTAACCACTGCCAAGGGTGGACCCTTGCGAACGTTTGCAAGGAACTTTTCCAACGCCTCTTCTTCGCCAATGGCGTATATGTAGACTCTTCCATCAGCTAAGTTCTTCACGTAGCCTTTTATTCCGAGCTCTCTCGCCACCTTTACCGTGAAATATCTGAAACCAACTCCTTGAACGACGCCACTTATGAACACTTCGATTGCTTTCATCCAGTGAAAAGTTATGTCGAGTTATAAAGATTTTAATCAAAGAGACGAGTTTATCCATGGATGCTGAGCTCGAAACTCTTAAGAAGTATTTGAGAGAGGAGTCGTCGATCAAGCACTGCATCGCAACTGCCGGAATAATGCGTGAAGTTGCGAAGAAGCTAAATGAAAACGAGGAGCTTTGGTTCAAAATAGGCTTGCTTCACGATATAGACTACGAGCTCTGCAATGGCGACATGCAGAAGCACGGAATTATTGCGGGAGAAATTCTTAAGAAAGAGGGCTATGGAGATATTGCCGAGATCGTGAAAAGGCACAACCACTATTTGTTTGGAAGCTACGAGAAAGCAGTGGAAATAGCGTTGCAAGCATCAGACAGTATTTCAGGACTTGTTATCGCATGTGCCCTTGTCAAAAATGGAAAGATAAGCGAAGTCACAGTAAAAACTGTGAAGAAGAAGTTCAAGGAGAAGAGCTTTGCAGCGGGTTGCGACAGAGAAAGGATTAGGATGATAGAAAAGCTAATGCCCTTAGATGAGTTTTTCGAGATTGCAATAAGAGGCGTTGCGAATGTCAAAGATCACGTCGCTCTGAGTTAATTTTTTCAGAAAATTCAGAAAAGTTTAAAAACTCAGAAAAAACTGAACTCATGGGATGTAGCGTCTGTAAACTCGAAGCTATTGTGAGCATAGATTCCAAGGGGCAAATCGTTTTGCCGAAGGAACTACGAGAGAAGGCGGAGCTCAAAGCTGGAGAGAAGCTTGCAATTCTTTCTGCATGCGATGAAAATGGCAAAATTTGTTGTTTAATCTTTTTGAAGGCTGAATTGATCGAGAAAATCGCAGTTGAAAAGCTCTCTCCAACGCTGAAGGCAATCTTTAGAGGTGTTTGAATGGCGGAGAAGAGAAAGCTAACTTTAATTGAAAAGTATCTAACTCTCTGGATTTTTCTGGCAATAATCTTCGGAATTGCCTTGGGCTACGTCTATCCTGGCATCGCAGAGATCTTGGCAGCGATGAGTATAGACACGACCTCAATTCCAATAGCTCTTGGCTTAATCCTGATGATGTATCCACCCCTTGCAAAGGTGAAATACGAAGAGATGGGAAAAGTCTTCAAGAACCTAAAGCTCTTAGGTTTCTCTCTGATCCAGAATTGGATTGTCGGACCCATAGTGATGTTCCTTCTTGCAATCGCTTTGCTGAGAGACCTTCCAGAGTTCATGATGGGCGTCATATTAGTTGGGCTTGCCAGATGCATTGCGATGGTCATAGTCTGGAACGAGTTGGCAGAGGGGGATAGAGAACTCGCAGTCGGACTTGTTGCGTTCAACGCGATCTTTCAGATCCTTTTCTATGCAGTCTACATATACTTTTTCATCACGTTGGCTTTGACAAAACTTGGACTTGCTGAAGGTGTAAATGCAGAGATCAGCATCGTTGACGCTGCGAAAACTGTGTTTATCTATCTCGGAATACCATTCATAGCTGGAATCGTTACGAGATACACGAGCTTCAAGGTAAAGGGTAAGGAATGGTTTGAAAACGTTTTGGCTCCAAAGCTCAGCCTCATAACGCCGATAGCCTTGCTTTTCACAATCGTTATCATGTTCTCGCTCAAGGGAGAATACATCGTCGAGTTGCCATACAACGTGCTTAGGGTTGCAATCCCATTAGCCCTATACTTCCTGATAATGTGGTTCGTAACCTTCTTCATTGCCTACAAGCTCGGAGTCAATTATCCAAAGACAACCGCTGTCTCCTTCACAGCTGCGAGCAACGATTTCGAGTTGGCGATAGCGGTAGCGATAGCGATATGGGGTATTTACAGCGATCAAGCCTTTGCAACTGTCATCGGACCGCTCATCGAGGTTCCAGTGCTAATAGCCTTGGTCAACGTTGCTCTAAA
>JBKBUO010000007.1:12948-31607 GCA_046290005.1 Archaeoglobaceae archaeon
CCTGTCTCTCTCTGAACTTCCTTAAAACATCTTCTACTATCGTTCTAAGATGCATTGGATCTGAAATACCAGCTATCATAACAGATCCTGCATATTGACCTGGGGTGCTGTATATTATATCACCATAATTAAGAATGCGAGGAATAAACCCTTGTTTGACCGTAACCCCAGTGATCCATTCATTCTTTATCTCGAAAACTCTTCTCCTTATGAGACCATACTTCGCATAGATCCTATAGCTTGTTATGAAATACTCTGTAGCTTTAACTCTGAGAAAAGAGAGTACGAAGAAAACAAGTCCTAAACCTAAAATCCAGATTGTCAGTATTCCAAGAAGTATCAAAAACCAGTTTGCACACTTCGGCTCGTTAGCCCTGAGCTCTATTTTCATGACTTTTTAGGGTTTTGGAAGAAAGTTCAGTTATAGCGAGCCACGAGTTTTAAATTCTTCTCAGAAGCTAAGTTAGATCAGCCTCTTAATCTGAGCTCTTTTTGTGCCTTCCACAAATCATAGTTCTGCTTTAAGAACACAAGCAGCAATTTGAACGAGAAGTATAAAATTGCAATTGCGACCACTGTAGTTGCGCTTCCAATTTCAAGCAGGTTCACTAGGATTAGATAGGGGCTAAGAATTAAGAAGAAAAGGGGTGTAAAAAATGCGATCTTTTTGAAAAATATCCTCCCATAGATTTCACGCATCATCTGCTGGAACCCGTTGTAGGCTTCCTTTTCACCCGAGACTAAAGCCAACAAGGAAAGTTCTTCGAATTCTGCTATCTTCTCCTCTTCTTTCTCGATCTCGCTGATGTAACCCCTAAAAAAGCGTTCGGATACGATTGCGGTTAGTTTCTCGGAGAGGAGAATTGCAAAAATGGTTAAAAAATAAAAGATCATACTCCGGGCAGTCTAATGTCGAAGAATCCTCTGGCAACGTAGCCTGTTCCAACGTAGATCGCGAGTATTGCGAACAAGATAAAGAGGTAATCCTGCGGGATGTATTTCTGCGTTCTGGGACCTATGTAGCTACCAATGAACAAACCAATCCATCCTGCTATGAGCAATCCAACTGGGTACAACACACCTTTCATCAGCCATCCTGCTGCAGCTGAAGTCTGAGTTAGCAACACCGCCAAAACTGATGCACCGGGGACTATGTAAAACGGTAATCCAAGGCTTGTGAGATATGGAACGTAGAGGAATCCACCGCCTATGCCTATGACTGCCGAGAAGAAACCAATTAAGAAGCCAACGATCAATGGAGAGTAGTTGCTAACCTTGAACGACTCGCCGTAGAAATCAAAAGTCGTTGCAGATGGCGAGACCTTTAAGTTCTTGATGCCTTCCAGTTCGTGTAGTCTCCCCTGTTCTTTCAGCTCCTTAACTTTCTGTTGAAATCTCTGTGCTGCCTCTTTTCCAGCTTTTTTGCTCTTCTTTGCTCTTGGAGTTAGCTGGTAGATCATGTAACCAGCGATTAGATACGTTGCAAGACCGAATATACCCATGTATACAAGTGGAGCCACTACTCCTCCAGTAATCCAAACTCCAGCTTGTGCACCAATTATACCTCCAATTCCAAGTGACATTCCTGCAGGCCAGACTAAGCGCTTTTGCATTTGCCAGTTTGCGGTCGAAGCTATTGCGTTGAACCATGTTTGCACTGAGTTTCCGAATCTTATCGTGTCCGTCAGGTATTTACCCGCATCTGTATAGCCAGCAATGTTCACTTTTACCCCTTTCATCTTTGAAGCCCAGTCTCCGATTCCAAATACAGACAGATGTCCTACTCCAGCCATTATGCCTCCAAAGGCGCCTACGGTTGAGAAAATCCAGCCGACCCATATAAACCATACGAAGTAAACCAGCGCATCAACCGTTATTCGAGTCCCATCTATTTCTGCCCATACTACGTCGAGCATTTTTCACACCTCCTCCTTTTTGAATGTCAAGAAGGGACAGAGCTTGCAAACGTTGAATCCAGGATAGGTTTCTCCCGTTCTCGGGAAGCTCGCTCCATTTTGTTCAACAGTTCTCTCCAAAAGTCTTATGACAAAAGCTTTAAAGTGCTCACCAGGGATGAAGACGTTTATTTCTCCTTGCTCGGTCTTTCCGGCGGTATAGCTACCACTGCACATCGGAACCACGTTTATCGTTTTGTTGTTGAACGTCCACACAGCTCCTCCGCAGACTGCGGAGTTCATCATGAAGTTGGGAGTTATTGGATGCACATCCATCGCAGAGGCGTAGTCGTTGTATATGTGGTAGCTTTGGAGGACATCGCATATTATGTGCACAACATCGACCTTGAACTTTGCTTTGTGGAGCGGAGCAGTAGCAAAGGCTAAAAGTCCATTAAGTAGCCTGGGCTTTGTTTTTACAAATTTTTCTGCCTGTTCTTTGTTCCTTGCATACTTCAGATGGCTCTTCACTTCTCCCTCATCGAATTCTTTCCAGCTAAAGAGATATCGAGCGTTGCTACAGCCAAGAGTCTTTTTCTCTCCGAATAAGACGTCACCTCTCTGTCTCGAGGCTGCGGAAAAGTGGCAGAATGTAAAAGGATGGCATGCAACGAGGTATTCATGGTTTTGCTTGAACTCCTCGATTTCAGCTTCGTTGTAGAAGAATTTTATTGCGACTGGGTAGTATTTTAGTCTCAAAAGATTTCTCAGTGCAAAGACCATGTCTGCGTTACTGAGCTCTCCTTTCTCTAACATAAACTTTGCAAACTTCGCATCGTCCAGCAAGATCTCGGTATCAAGCACGCTCGTAAGTTTCTTTGAGGTATTTAATTTTTTCGAAATTTATCGAATAGATTACGAAAAAATTTGACCGGAACTAAATTTTTGAAATAGTTTCAAATTCTTGCTTACAATGTCAAAAAGAGTAAAAGAGTCGATAAAAAACTTCGAAAATTGGTCCGATTTATTTGAACTTAGTTTTCAAAATATTTGCAATTGCTTGTGAAGTCATCGAAAAGTTGTCTTCCCTTGGTGATTATGAATTCTGCGTATTCCTTCATCTTCATACTCTCCATCGCGAGCTTTGATGCGACAAAGTAGATCTTTCTGTCGGCTTTCAAATCAGGGATATCCATCATTTCGATTAGACCAACTTCGTAAGCTCTGCAGGCTGCAAGCAAAGAAGTTATCGCAATCCCTATCCCACTGCTAACTGCGTGTAGTTTGGAGTAGTAATCTCCGACAACGTAGGCAACGTTGAGCTGTGAAATGTTGTAACCACTCATCTCAAGCGCTTTTTTTGTGCTTGTAGTTATCCCGTAGTCATCCGTGAGCATTATCATTGGTTCTTTTTTTATTTCTTCAAGCGACACATACTCTTTCCTTGCGAGCGGATGATCCTTGGAAGTTATCAGAACTAACTTGTCATCTCCCAGTTCTTCTACAAAAATGCGAGGGTCGTTTAAGTGCTCTCTTAGCAAATCTCCCGCTATGGCAAAGTCGTATCTTCCATCTAAAACCCCTCGAACGCATTCATGCGCCCCCCTCAGTTCGAGTTTAACCTCTAAGGTAGGATATCGGGATTTGAGCAGAATTTGCAAGGTGTGAACTATGTTGAGTCCGACCATTCCAGAAGCGAGCACAATTCTCTCTCCTTTTATGTTCGTGATCAACTTCCTCACTTCTTCAACGCTCTTTATTATCATTTCCATGTTCTTCAGCGCAATTTTCCCCTCTTCTGTGAGTTCTACGCCCTTTATCCCCTTGTTCAGTAATCTCGCACCATAAAATGATTCTAAGGCATCTATTTGGAAGCTAACGGTGCTTACAGAGATGCCAAGGTTCTTAGCGGCTTTTTTCAAACTCCCTGTGTTTACGACTTGGATAAAGGTTTTCATGAAGTCCAGCTTTACCATGTTTCGAAATTTTTTGAAAGGTTTAAAAAGGTTGTTTTATATTGGATCATCTATGCGATCCCAATTTTTGGGGCTAATTTTTCGTAGAGCTTTCTCCTGAGACTCTGTGTGTGTCTCTCTCTTATCACATCTAGCTCTTGCAAAAGCAAATCGAGTTTTGAAATCTCTTTGCTTAACTCCGGGTATCGAGTTTTAAGGGATTTGTCGAGTATTTCTGCGAAAATCCTTGTCATAGATGCAACGATGTCCACTGGATACTCTCTCCCCTGAATCTTTAGGATATCAATACCGATCTCTACCAACTTCGGGACTTCTCTTGCAAGTGTGAATCTCTCGTTCAAGTTCTTTTCGCTACTCATCTCTTCTAAAACGCTGCTTGGCACCAGGGCTTTAACAAGCGGATCGTCTAAGTATAAACAAGGTCTGTAGCACCCCCCTCCTTTTTCTGGATTGCCAAAGACCTTCCCAATCTTAAATCCATCGGAATCCACGAGCGTTATCGTTTCAAACGCATCCTTGAAATAGCTGAAAAAGTCGCAGTTCCCGACTCCCCTATAGCATGCAGTTCCGTTTACTAACACCTCTGTCTTTAGCCCGAGTTCATGTGCGTAATCGTTTAAGCTTGCAATTTTCTCAAAGTCTCTTCTCAGCTCGGTGCTGAAAACTACAGTCGTTGCACCCATCTTACTATAGAAGTCTATTTTCTCCTTGCTGTCTATGTGACAACCAACGCTCGCAACGACTTCGAGCTCTGGATATGCTTTGCTAATCGCTCTCATGAACTCTGGAGTCTTTACTATTATCCCATTTGCACCCCACTTTGCGTAGTCGGAGACCCTTTTATCTAAGAGCGTTTGAATTAGCTCCTTTTCTATAAAGGCGTTCATTGCAACGTATATCTTCTTTTTCATCCTCTTGGCGATCTCTATCACTTCTTTTACTTCGAAGTGTTTGAGTTCATAGCTACTCCTTCTGCTGAAGCCAAAGGCGCCAACGAAAACGCTATCCGCGCCATTACTCAAAACTGCCTTAACCATTTCTATAGTCCCACCGGGAGCAAGCAATTCGACCATAAAAATCACCGAATGAATAAAAGAATAGATCAATCTTTTGGTTTATAGAGCTTTTTTGCAAGCTCCTTTAGCTCTCTGCGCAAGAGCTTTCCAGTTAAGTGTCTCGGCAACTGCTCGATGAATATTATATCCCTTGGAAGTTTGTAGACTGCGAGGTTTGACTTTAGATGCTCGTATATGTCCTTCTTTGTTTTCTCATTTGCCTCAAATCCCTTTTTCAGCATTACGAACGCAACCACATCTTCCCCTCTCACTGGATGAGGCACACCAACGACTCCCGCATCATCCACCGCTGGGTGGCTTAGGATTGCGACCTCAACTTCGTCCGCGCCAATTCTATATCCGGAGCTCTTTATAATGTCCTCTCCTTTCCCTGCAAACCAAATGTATCCGTCTTCGTCGAAATACGCAAGATCTCCCAACGCAACGGATTTCAACAGCACATCCTTCTCCATTTTCTTGAGTAGTTTTCCACCTTCTGCATATGGGTTCCAGTAAACAGTTCCACAAGGAGCCTTTATCAGCAACAGCCCCAGTTTATACGGCTCTTTTATTGGTTGCAGGGTCTCTGGGTCGAGGATTGTGACTTCAACACCCGGTACAGGCATACCAATCGAACCAGGCTTTGGCTTCGGTGCAACTGCGTTGGAAATCGAGATGTAGAAGAGCTCCGTAGCTCCAAAGCCCTCTGCGATCATGTAGCCTGTTTTCTCGTGCCACGCTTTTATCGTGTCCGCTCCAAACGCTTCTCCACCACCAGTGAAGAGCTTGATGGAGCTTATGTCGTATTTCTCCATCATTTTTGTCACAATAGGCAGGGTTTTCCTATACCACGTCGGAGCCATCGAGAGCACTGTGACCCCGTGTTTCTCTATGGCTGAGAAAACGTATTCTGGTTCTGGTTGCCTCATGAGGGAAACTGCGCTTCCGAAGTAGTAGGGAATCATTGCAAGCCCACCGTAACCGAGGGCAAAGCTTATCGGCGCTGCGCTACCAAGAACGTCGTTCTCGTTTAACTTCCACACGTATTTGCCAACATTGATCACAACGTTCATCACACCCGGTAGGAAGTGCACAACACCTTTCGGCAAACCAGTGGTTCCAGAGGTGTATAGCAAAATCGTAGGACTATCCTTGTCGACCTTCACTGGGCTGAAAGTCTTTTTACCCTCTTTTACCATCTTTTCGAAGCTTATGTAGCTTCTTTCCTCCGCTCTTTCATCGTCAACAAGAATCACATTTTTTAGAAACTTGAGCTCTTGCTTCACAGCCTCGATCTCCGAAAGCAGCGCTTGTTGTGTGAACACAAATTTCGCTTCGCTATCGTTTAAAACGTGAAGAACTTCCTTCTTGCTCCACCTTGGATGCAGAGTAACCGGAATCGCACCCGCTTTTATTATCGCAAAGTTTGCAATCACCGCTTCTGGAACATTTGCAAATCTTATCGCAACTCTGTCCAATGGTTCGACGCCGAGTTCAACGAGTTTTGACGCAACTCTACTGGATAGCTCCGAGATTTCACGATACGTGTATTTTTTATCCTCGAAGAAGATTGCAACCCTGTTTCTATGCTTTTCTGCGTTTTTATCCAAAATTTCCTCTGCAAGGTTCATTTTTTCTGGAAGGGAATCGTAGAGTTCTTTTGAAACCCTGAACTCAGGCCATAAATCCCGAGGTGGTAAGCGATTTTCGATTATCATAAAACATATCTAATTTCTCAAGTATAAAGTCTTTTCGATTTTGTATCGATCAAAAACCGCAAAAATCATATATTCCCTCACCAGGGTCTGAACATGGAACTCCTCTGGAAACCGAACGAAGAAATCGTGAGGAATGCGAACGTAGTGAGGTTCATAGGTTATGTCAATGAGACCTTTGGATTGAACTTGCGCAATTATGCTGATCTTTACAAGTGGTCTGTCGAGAACATAGCCGATTTCTGGAGTGCAATCTGGGATTTCTGCGGTGTTGTTTATTCAGAAAAGTTCACAAAAGTCGTTGAGGATCTCGACAAGTTTCCCGGGGCGAAATGGTTCGTTGGAGCAAAACTCAACTTTGCAGAGAATCTACTAAGGCACAGAGAAGGAACAGCATTCATCTTTAGGAACGAGGTAGGGCTAAGAAGGACTTTGAGCTATGAAGAACTGAAAGAAAAGGTTTCAGGCATATCGAATGCGCTTAGAGACCTTGGGATTAAGCAAGGCGATAGAATCTGTGCTTACATGCCCAACATCCCAGAGACTTGCGTTGCGATGCTCGCTACTACGAGCTTGGGAGCGATATGGAGCTCTTGTGGAACTGAACTCGGTGCAAACGCTGTTGTCGACAGAATAGGGCAGTTGGAACCGAGAGTTTTGTTTACCGTCGACGGATATCTCTACAAGGGCAAAGGTTTTGACTTCACTGCTAACGTTAGAGAAGTTGCTAAGGCTATTCCCTCGATCGAGAAAGTCGTTGTTTTCCCCTACATGAAAAAAGATCCCGATATCTCTGCGATTCCAAACGCTGAGCTGTGGGACGACTTTGCTTCCGAGGAGAAGGAGATCAAGTTTACGCAAGTCGAAGCTAATGAGCCACTCTACATAATGTTCAGCTCCGGCACAACTGGGAAGCCGAAGTGCATGGTGCAGTCTGTTGCGGGAGTGCTCGTGAATCATTTAAAGGAACTTATCCTTCATACAGATCTCAAGAAGGGGGACAGGATATCTTACATAACTTCCCCAAGCTGGATGATGTGGAACTGGTTGATGAGCTCCTTAGCAGTAGGTGCAACGATCGCAATTTACGATGGAAATCCCTTGTTTCCAGATTGGAGAACGATGTTTAGGTTCATGGAAGAGGAGAAAGTCACAATCTTTGGATGCTCCGCAAGCTACATCTACGCTCTGATGACTGCAGATGCGAAACCAAACGCAGAGTTTAAACTCGAATCCTTAAGGGAGATATCGCAAACAGGTTCACCACTTTCTGCTGGAGGCTTCAAATGGGTTTATGAGAACATAAAGCGAGATCTCTGGTTCAACTCGATCTCTGGTGGGACAGACATCAATGGATGTTTCTGTGCAGGTTCGCCAACGCTTCCAGTTTACGCTGGTCAGCTTCAAGCTCCTGCGCTTGGAATGAAAGTCTGTGCATACGACGAAAATGCAAATCCAGTTTTTGACCAACCAGGCGAGCTAGTTTGCGAGAAACCTTCGCCTTCGATGCCAATCTACTTCTGGGGAGACAAAGACTTCAAGAAATATCGCGAGACATACTTTGAATTCTACGCAGACAAGGGCAAGAACGTATGGAGACATGGAGATTACGTAATCTTTCACTCAAAGACTGGCGGTGTAACTTTCCTTGGAAGAAGCGATGCAACGCTAAAGATCTCTGGGGTTAGGATTGGAACTGCCGAGATCTACAACGTCGTCGAGAAATTGCCGGAAATCGCAGATTCTTTGGCCACGTCTCAGGATTGGAGGGGAGATCAAAGGCTTATACTCTTTGTAAAGCTGAAGCCAGGCTATAAATTAACTGAAGAACTTAAGACGAAGATAAAGGAGGAACTTCGCAAGAAAGCGTCGCCAAGGCATGTGCCCGCGGTAATAATGGAGATTCCAGATATTCCCTATACCGTGAACATGAAAAAGGTCGAGATCGCGGTGAGAAACGTAATCCATGGAAAAGCGGTTACAAATCGTGGATCTCTGCTGAACCCAGAAAGCCTTGACTACTTTGAAAAAATAAGGGAAGAACTACAAAAAGAAGTCTAAATCACCCCTTCGCTCTTCAATTTTTCAAGTTTCTCTCTTCCAAAGCCCAGATACTTCAGATAGATGAACTCGTTGTCTGCACCGACTGGTCTGCAGACCCATTTGATCCTTCCGGGAGTTCTGGACATGAATCTGAACAGTGAGTTCTGGATCAAAACTTTCCCGTAGTTTGGATCCTTTCGCTCGACGAACATCTCTTTTATCCTGAAATGCTCAGTCTCGAGAACCTCTTTTGGAGCGTTCAACCTTCCAGGCACTACAGTGCCTTTTTTGTCTGGTTTCTTTGAATACTCGAGAACAATCCTTAGCAGTTCTTCAGAAGTATATTGGCTCGTGAATTTCTCGATCTCTTTCTGCAATATAGGCTGATTGTATGGGTTTAACCTTTCCCTTATCGTTGGATACTGCTGTTGTAAGTCTGCGCGGTTCATTATCTCGCAAAGCGCAGCCCAGTTTGGATCCGTGAAGCCAGACATGAAAACGTATCCGTCTTTCGACTTTACATAGGTGTAAGGGAAAACAGCGTAATCAAAGTTTCCTGCACGGATCATTTTCTTCGCTTCGCCTTCCATCTTTGTCAAGTGGTAGTATTGCATCAGGTAATTTGCAATCGCCATCAAACCTTCACATGGCGATGCATCGATGAATTGTCCTTTTCCTGTCCTTCTTCGATAGAACATAGCCATTAGGATTCCAAAAGACGCCCACATCCCACCTACATACCACCCCATCCAGTTTCCAGATTTTACTGGTTTCTTGAACTCTTTTGGAATCTCTGGATCGAGCTCTGGTTCGCCAGTGACGCTCATCACGACTCCTCTCGCTTGATCTATGAGATCGTAGCCACGCATCTTTCCAAATTTCTCCGCATCCTTGCCAAATTGTCCAAAGCTCGCTATGGCGCAGTAGATCAGCGAGGGATTGATCTCTTTCAGCTGTTTGTAACCGATGCCAAGATTTTCCATGTAGTTTGGAGCAAACGTCTCTATTAGCACATCGGCTTTTTTCACAAGCTTTTTCAGAATCTCTCTCCCCTCTTCTTTCTCTATGTTGAGCGTTATGTGGTATTTGTTTCGAGCCTCTACGATGTAAGGCAATCCAGTGCCATTGATCATGATCCCATCGGGGGACATCTTCCTCGCAAGATCTCCATTAGGTGGTTCGATTCTGATCACTTCTGCGCCAAGCTCTGCTAAGAACGAAGAAGCTACGAGTCCCGCAAAGTTCGCATAACTTAGATCTAAGACTACAATATCATCGAGCGCTTCCGGTTTTCCAAAAACGTCGGCGGGATTCGTTATAGAGTGTATGAACTTTGCATACTCGGGATCAATCGCAAGACCGACGATCTTTTTCTCTTCCATTCTCTCACCTCACGGATATTTTAAACCTCTTTTCCCATCCCAGTCTTTTGGCGGGCATTGTGGCGGAACTGCGGGATTCCACTTGTAAATAACGCCTTCTTCGTATAGCTTCTCGATCTCCTCCATGCTGAGACCAAGAATTCTCGTGAGCACGTGCTCGTTGTCAAAGCCCATTGGTCGTGCACCCCATTTTAACCTTGCCGGAGTTTCCATCCTTGGCGGATAGCAAGGTTCGACGAGTTTTCCATACAGCGGATCTTCGTATTCCTGAATCGCCTTCCTTGCTCTGAAGTGCTCGCTGTTGTAAGCCTCTTCAACGTCAACAACGTGATGGGCTGAGAAACCGTGCTTTAATGCGAGTTCTTCGATTTCAGCAACACTTTTTTCTTTAGCCCATTTTGCTATCTCTGCAAGAATATACCTCGCATTCTCATCTTTCAATCGAATCAATGGATCAGCGAATTTCTCGAATAGATCCATTCTGTTCATCGCTTCGCAAAGTCCTTTAAATTCTTCTTCACTGAAAGCGCAGATTGCAACCCACCCGTCTTTGCAGTCGAAGAGATCCGAAGGGCAGATTGCGAGGTCTCGGTTGCCAACTCTTTCCCTGTTCTTCCCTGTCAAGTAGACGTAGAGCCAAGTCCAGTCGAGGTAGCGAATCACAGTTTCAACTTGCGAGACGTCGATGAACTGTCCTTCACCAGTTCTCTCTCTGTAGTTTAGCGCTGCGAGGATTGCAATTGCACAAGCCAACGCAGTCGTCCAATTTGCGATCCATACTCCGGATTTTAGTGGAATCCTACCCTCCAAGCCGGTTATATACGCAAGTCCACCTTCGCTTTGAGCGATTGCATCGTAGGAAGTTCTTCCAGTATATGGACCCCAGCTTCCAAATCCAGAAACGTGGAGCTGAATTATCTTTGGATTTATTTCCCTGAGCTTGTCGTAGCTCAATCCCCACTTTGCAAGTCTTCCGGGAGTGAGGTTGTCCACAACTACGTCGCTCTTTCTTACGAATTTGTAAAAGATCTCTCTTGCCTTTGGGTGCCCAAAGTGCATTCCAACCCAGTATTTGTTGTGGTTCTGCTCCAAAAGCCCGGGAGATAAGTTCTTGTAAAAGTATGCATAAGGTGTAACGTATCTCATCTGGTCTCCACGCCGAGCTTCGAACTTTATCACCTCTGCACCAAACTCCGCTAAGTAGTCCATTGCTGCCGGCCCCAACACGACACTGCAGACTTCTAAGATCCTTACACCTTTTAGAGGCTCTGGCTTGTCAAAAATGTCTTCCACCAGCTCTTTCATTCCACCACCCTATTAATTTTTAAAAAGAAAATAAGTATAAAAAATTTTCTGTTTCTTTCAGATTAATAAAAATCGATACTTTGGGAAAGGTTAAATTCGATGAAACCACTTAAATTGTGCGCATCGCGGTGACTGGCAGACCCGGTATAGGAAAGACGACGCTTTGTTTGAAAGTCTATCAGGCCTTGAAGTCTAAGATAAAGATCTCCGGCTTCATTACTGCGGAAGAAAGAGAGAAGGGAGTTAGAGTTGGCTTTAAACTCATCGACTTAGCTTCGAACCGAAGCATATACTTGGCAAAGGTCGGCAGCGGGAGGGTGATGGTCGGTAAATACGAGGTCTTGGTCGAGAACTTGGATAACTTTCTTCGAGATTTAGACGTGGGGGGAGAGCTTGTAATCATCGACGAGATAGGGCCAATGGAGCTCAAGAGCAAAAAATTTGTTTCCTTTGTGGAGAACCTCTTGGAAAAAGAGAACCTCTTGTTCACGATCCACTACAGGGCGAACCATTCGTTAATAGAGAAAGTGAGGAGTAACTTTAGGGTCTACTTTATCGACGAGAAAAACAGAAACTCGGTCGCGGAGGAAATTGTGAAAGTATATGCTCGTGATCGAAGGTAAGGCGAAGATAATCACGGATGGTGCTTTTTACAACCCAAGGATGCGTTTTTGTAGGGATTTGGACATCTTAGCTTTTTCAACGCTTGGGAAGCACGAAATACTCGACGCCTTATCTGCGACTGGTGTTCGTGGCATAAGAGCGATTCTCGAAGCAAATTGCGAAGTTACGTTCAACGACGCAAATCCAAGGGCGGTCGAAACTATAAGGAGGAACCTTGAACTCAACGAAATCGACGCAGAAATCTTTTGTAGCGACGCATCTCTTTTATCGAGGACGAAAAAGTTTGAACACATCGACTTAGATCCATTTGGAAGCCCAACAAACTTCATAGAATCTGCGTGCATTCACACCAAGTTTTTAAGTGTAACTGCAACGGATCTCGAAGCGCTTTGTTGCAAGAGCTCCGCAGGGATAAGAAAGTATTCTGCCTTTGTTTTAAAAACCGACGTTCCTCACGAAATAGGTCTAAGGGTATTGATTGGCTTCATCGCAAGAACTGCGCTTCGATTTGATAAGGCAATCTATCCGTTGATAAGTTGGGCAAGGGAGCACTACTATCGAGTCCATCTTCGCTTAAAGCGCTCCAATTCTGAAGCTACGAAGACAATTGAAAAACTTGGATACATTGCCTTCTGCAGAAATTGTTTTGCTAAAAAAATTCTGAACTTTGGAGAAGGCGTCGATCTTTGCGATTGTGAAAACAAGATGCAAATCATCGGACCGCTTTGGCTTGGAGAGCTAAAAGATCTGGAATTCGTGGAGAAAATGATTTCAAGAGCGGATGGGAAACAAAAGGGATTTTTACTCAAAATCCATGACGAAATCGACTATCCTCTGGCTTACAACCTTCCAAAAATCTGCAGCGCTATTTCGAGATCAGTCCCCTCAACGAAAGAAGTCGTTGAGAAGCTTAGGAGTCACGGATTTAAAGCTTCATCTGCACACCACTGCGGTTACTGTGTTAAGACGGATGCGGACTTAAAAACGATCGTTGAAATCTTAAGCACTTGAGTAGATCTTGATCACATCTCCGTTCCTCAGCTCGTGATCTTCTGCTATTCTGATCTTTTTTCTCGCATCCACTGCATAGATGAACTTGTTGCCAATTTCCGTATGGATTTTGTATGCCAACTGCCTTGGAGTCGTACCCTTTTTAACGAGAAAGGCATCAGGCAAAACGTTGCCTTTGGAATCCGTGAACTTCGACTCATCTTCTACAGGGTAGACTACGATGTATTCGAGAACGTCGAAGACAAGCTTGTTTATAGTTTCTTGAACCCCTGTTGACTTGAACTCCACAAGGAACTCGCGGATTTTTTCGAGAGCCTTCTTCTGCTTCTCATTCAACTCTTTTTTTATCTCAAAATCAGAATCCCCGGGCAAGTATTTTATATATCCCGCTTTCGCAGCAGTTCTCAACACAAGTTCGTAGTTCGCAGAGGTTGGAATTGCAGAAACCTTTTTCAGCTTTTCAATAAACTCCTTCGGAGCTTTATCCGCTTTGTTCGCTGAAATAACCATCTTCATTCTTTTCTCTCTTAAAATTCTCGATATCTCCACGAGATCATCATCTTTAAGCTTCTGGATGTCTTCGACTCCTTTAAAGGCTTCTCTCACCATTGCTTCATCAAATCCAAGTCCTGCAAGGGCTTCGGTTATGAACTTGACATCTTTTTTCTCAGCTTTTGCTTTTCGAACGATCTTTTCCCAATTCCTTTTCAAAATTCCGAAGATCCACATGTCGAGTTCTCTACACAAAAATTTCACGTCTTCGATCGGGTCTCTCTCGCCCACACCAATTTCGTTTCCATTTTCATCGGTCGCTCCAGATGCGTCGACAACGTGAATGATCCCTTCTGCTTGCCTCAGATCATCAAGAAACTCGTTTCCAAGCCCTCTACCCTTGTGAGCATCTGGAACAAGTCCTGCGACGTCGATGAGCTTCACGGGGATGAATCTCCAACCTTCAACGCATCTTTCACAATCAACTTTGAGCTCATTGCAAATGCACTTGGTGCGCACGTAAGCTATGCCGACATTTGGCTTTATCGTTGTGAACGGATAATTTGCTATCTCTGCATCCGCAAGCGTTGCGGATTTGAAAAATGTCGATTTTCCCGCATTTGGTTTTCCAGCAATTCCAATTTCGATCATAAAAGCCCCCTCGACTCGTATTCCCCTCTCTTCCTCTTCCTAATAATGCTGTTTAACAAAGTCTCGTTATTTCTCAAAAAGGATGCGTATTCCTTCGTTATCTCCCCCTTTTTTTCGAAGTAGTCTATTACCTCGATCGCCTCCTGGAGATTTTTACACACTTCGAGGTGATCCAGAACCGTCGGAATCAGCCTCTCCCCTATCTCCGAGTATAGGTTTGGAAACATCCTCTTGAACTTCTCCTTGTCCCACTCCACTTTCCTCACCGATTTCTGTTTTGAGCACTATTTCATCGCGGATCCAGACACCTTCTTCCGCCAATATGCTCCCATCTACAATACAACCTTTTTCCATATAAACCCTTTTTCCTTTCACATGCGTTCCTACCACGCTCGAGTTGAGGAGGTAAATCACAGTGCCTTGGACGTATCCGTGCACCCTGCTCGAGTCTAAGATCACTTCTCTTCCCCTAACGCTACCAAAGAGCTCGCTTCTGCTAAGGTATATATCTCTCGCTTTCAAATTTCCAAGAATTCTGCTGTCGTATATGTCTGCGTTTTTCGTGGTTGAAATTCTCGTAGCGGTTACTAAGCTTTTTTCGGGCAAAATGAAGCTTGGGTCCAAGTTCTCTTCTGGAATTTGAAGCTCTTCTACTTTTCCAAGCTTTAAAAGGAGCATAATGTAGAGAAGGATGAAGAAAACAACTGAAGCCGGGTTTTGTATTGTTATGAGTCCGCGAGCCTCGAATCCGTTCTTAATTCTGACATTTCTACCTATCTCGAGGTCTCCAAACACAGTTAGCTTTCCATCTATCTCGACGAACTCCCCGATGAAAGCATCACCCTTTGAAATCACGTCGCCAGATATCGTGGAAAAAGAGTCGATTCGAAGTTCTTCACCGATCAAATCACCACCAACGTCAACTCTCTCTCCAGCGAGGATCTTTTTCGCTATTATTCCATAGTCAACCTTGGAATTTGCCCCTATTAGCGCATCCCCGTTTACCGAAATACTCCTCTCTTCAAACCTCACGTTGCGAAGAAACATCTTGTTTAGCATTTGCAAGCGCTACATCTTTAAATTTAAAAAACTTTGGTATGAATCTTTTGAGCCGTTCTGATGCTTAGTAAGATGAAAACCAAGAGTATGGGCGCTAGAATCGTAGCGAGATCTTTTTGTGGTGCGTAGAGTACAAACAGGCCGAGAGCTATTAACAAAAGCCTCCCGGGAATGTCGATTAAGCGATGTCTCGATATTTTCCCGAAACTACCCGCAGTTACTGTGAGACATCCAACGAGGACGATTGCAAAAGCTATAAGCATACCCGTCCCCGGAGCGATCACAAGCTCTGGCCAAGTTATGACAGCGAATATTAGAAGGTAAATTGGTAGAATCCATTTTTGGGTGTAGAAAGCGGTTTTTATGAAAGAAGTATCTGCGATCTTTGATGTTACCGCTGCGATAAGGGCTACGGGGGGCGTAAACTCCGAAATCGCGGCGACTAAGAACACGAAGAAGTGCGCAACCCATGGGTTGAACTCGAGGAATATGAAGGATGGAACTACGAGAACTGAGGCTATGATGTAAACCGCAGAAGGCGGTAGACCGAAGCCCAAGAAGAAAGCCAAGAGAAATCCAAGCATGACGAGAAGGAGTATACTCTCTTTTCCAAGCGCAACTAAGGACATTCCGAGCTTTAAAAGCCATCCCGTGACTGTGAAGAGATTTATTATTATTCCGAGCAGTGCCAAGAGGAGGAGTATGTCGACGATGATCTCAGGATAGCTCTCAACCGTCGATTTTAGGGAGTTGCCCAAGTTTTTAAACTTGTCTTTCAGGGAACTTCCTTGTGTTGCGAAAATGACCAAGGACACTGCAACCATAAAGACAACGGTCGTTACAAGCGCAGCTCTAACTTCGGGCCACCAAAGATAGCCCATGAGAACTATAAGCAAAACAAGGGCTACGAAGAAGATCAGAGCACACAACTTTTCTGTGATCGTGACTTTTCCGACTTGCGAAAATACATCATCCATTGTTATTTTTCCCGGTTTAACGTAGTGCAATGTCAAGAGGTAGACTGTGAGAATGATGGAGATGTAGTAGATAAATGCGAGGACGAAGCCCCGTATCATCACTTCGAAATAACTCACAGCGAGAAATTCTGCCATTAAAAACGCTGCAATAGCCATCACTGGGGGCATTATAAGCCCTCCAAGAGCTGCTGAACCTTCGGTTGCTGCGGCGTAAAGTGCTGGAAAGCCTGCACGTTTCATCGCTGGAATCGTGAACTGACCAACGAGTGCAGAATCAGCAGCTCCTGAGCCTGTGCACATCGCGACGCTCATCGATCCTATCACAGCGGACTGCGGTATTAAAGTTGGTCTTTTGCCAAGGACAGAGATTATCGTTTTTATCAAAGCCTTATCGATACCAAATCCCTTTGCGACACCCATCAATAGAAGGAAAGCTCCGATTATTCCAACCCCGGCTTGAGCATAGATTCCGAACATTCCGAGCCTTATCTCCACGGTCGAAGAGAGTATAACCCTTTCAATGTCTATACTTGGAACCCTAAGAATTCCGGGGAAGTGATCTCCAAACACACAATAGATGATCAGAAAGACAAGAAGAGCAAAGAGAACCTTGTGTTCTCTTCTCGCATACTCTGCAACTAAGATGAACATTGAAACGCCTACGAACTTGTCCACGGGATTGTAGGATCCTGCTCTGTAATAGATCAAATCTAAGTAGTTCATTGGTAGATAGATAGCTGAGAAAATGCAGAGTGAGATGTAAATCGCGCCTATTAGATATTGAATTTTACCAAGTCTTGGATACAGCTCGCCCTTTTTGAGTTTGGCAAGTGTGTAGATCGAAAACGCAATCGGGATCAAGACTAGTGCCCAGAACATCGTTCCCATGCTACCAGTTGTGTAGTAGTAGATGGCGATGGAGAAGTATAAAAGGCAAAAAATAAAGATTAAGGCTGACGTTAGTTTTGGTAACTTCATGCAATCACTTTGCAATGTATTTGTCCCACTCAGCCTCCCACAGACCTTTCTCTTTCAAATACTTCGCGAGTCCCGGATGGATTGGGACAAGCTTTGGATCCGCAGATTTAACGCCAAGATACTGGAATTTCGCAACGTCCTCTGCTAAGGGCTTTAGACCTGCGTCAACCTGTGGGAGCTTTTCAGCATTCTTTTCCATCGATTTCAAGAATTTGTAGACAGCATCTTCTGAAACCTTCATCCCAACATGGTATCCGAAGTAGAATGGAATACCATAGATCGTCCCGGTCATCTCTTTATCCACGACTTTTGCATCGATCTCTACAAGCTGCAGACCAGCTTTCTGGAGCTTCTCAACTTCATCTGGGCTTGGATTCAGTGGAACAAGTTTTCCTTTACAAGCTATGGAAAGTTCCTGACCCCATGTTGGTAGGGAGACTCGAGCAGTCGTGTATAAAGCTGCTACAACAATCGTGCCTTCTTCTAAGGCTTTGCAGACGAACTTCGAGTCAACTTCGACGTGCTCAACCTTAACCCCTACCGCATCAAGGGCTCTTCGGATGTTTATGTGGTTCATGTAACCAGCAGGTGTCAAATAGACTTTCTTTCCTTCGAGATCTTTCCAGCTCTTTATCTTGTCTGCTTTATCTTTCGGAACCAAGATGAAAGTTTCCATCGTGTATGTCCAAAAGCTTTGGACAGGCATCTGTTTCACTTCAGGCTGGAAGTCTTTAAATGCTCCGGTGAATGTGTAGAGCTCTTTAAATCCAAGATCCGCTATATAAGTTCCGTCTGCTTCTCCCTTGCAGAATCCCTTTATCGCAGCTGTAGTTGAAGAATAAGGTTTCACGACGAAATCGTATTGAGGCATATCAGCTCTAACTGTGTCCAATATTCCCGCGATCACCCTATAACCATAGCCACCCGGATCAAGTGTTGCCCAAGTCCACGTTACCCTTTGAGCCGGAGTAGGTGTTGGAGTCGTTGGTTTCTGCTCCTGCGTTGCACAGCCAGCAAGGAGTAGAGCCACTGCCAGCAATAGCACAATTAATCCCGATTTCCCCATACCCATCACGTAAGCTTATTTGATTCCGATTTTAAAAATTTTTCTATTCCTGAGCTAAAATCTTTATATTTCACTTTTAAGCGAAACAGATCTCTGTGTATTTCCACGGTTTTGGGTTTTGCTTAACCCGCAAAGTTATTAACGTTGTTTCAAGAGAACCTCCAACTTTGCCGATTCGCTTCATCAACGCACTTCAGATTGCACAACTGCGAAAAGAACTTAAGCTGATGAGAATACGACACTATAGGGAAAGAAATGATAGCAAATGAAAATTTAGAGAAAGAGAGAAGAATCGATTTAGAGATCAGTGTAAAGAACTTTGGTCCAATAATCGGCGGCGAGGTAAAATTAAGGCCTCTTACCGTGCTCATAGGACCAAACAATTCTGGAAAGTCGTATGTTGCGATGCTGTTTCACTCTTTATTTAGAT
>JBKBUO010000078.1:0-5261 GCA_046290005.1 Archaeoglobaceae archaeon
CGATCTTTGCAAAGGAAAAGTTTGGAGGTGTTTAAATGTTCCTGGGAATCGATGTTGGAACAAGGTTCACGAAAGCTGTTCTCTGGGACGGGAAAATAGTGAAACACGTGATTGAAGAGACAGCGGGAAATATGAAGCCGGTGCCCAATTCCCTGCTCGCCAGGGTTGAAAAATTTGAGAGGTGCTGTGCGAGTGGAAACGGTCCTGAACTCGTTGACTTCGCAGATACAAAGGAGGATGACGTCGTATGCCTTGCAATAGCGGGTAGGGATATCGTGGATGCGGATTACCTCATCGACATCGGAGCGCAGAGCATAACTGCGGTCTCAATAGATAGAGACGGCAATGTCATAGATTACGTGAAAAACGACAAGTGCGCAAGTGGGAGCGGTAAGTTTTTGGAAGTGATCAGCTCGGCGCTTGCTGTTGATATCAGCGAAGTGGATAATTTTGCAACCGCATCAGATAAAAAACTGTCCATAACTTCTCAGTGCGCTGTCTTCGCAGAAAGCGAGGTAATATCGTATGTGAATGACGGTGAGAAGAGGGAGAACATAATCTCAGCAGTATGCGACTCAATTGCGAAAATCGTAACATCTCAAGTGAGAAAGCTGAACATAAGTGGTAGATATACGATCACCGGCGGTGTTGCGATGTTCGAGAGCATCACGGAAAGAATAAAGAGGGCAATCGGCGGTGAATACGTAAGATTTCCGCAACCACAACTCGCAGTGGCGATTGGTGCTGGGATAGTGGCAGGGGAATTTTAGATGTTTGATGAAATCGTCGAAAGAATAAGGGCTCACATCGGAGAGAGGATAAAAGAGGGTAAAGTCTACGAATACAACCCTTTTTTGTTCCAAGAATGGGCAAGAGGGAAGGAAGTTGTAACAAGGAGCGAGCTTGCTTACGAGCTTGGGAAACACGAATCAAAGCTTTTGATTCTTTGGGGGAAGGCTGAGAACAAGATATACATTTCTGCAGATTCAGATGGTTTCCTTGCGATTGTCGTTGTATGCGAAGTTCTATGGGACGACAAACTCGAGAAATACGAATGCTTTAAGGCGATGAGAAATGCCTTCTACGACCTTGGACTATCTGGTGTAACGATCAGAAGCCTTCCAAGTCAACTGAGAGTTTGGTTGAGGGTTAGCAAAACAGCAAAGGCTAAAGGTTTCGATCTTGGTGTCTTTGGGAGGGCTATTGTGGAGAGTATGAATTCCCTGAGCTTTGTAAGGGCTACCGATGTGGTGATTCTCACTTCTAAAAAAGACTTCGAAGCGATAAACGATGTCTTCGCAAGAGCAAAGAAGATCATCGATGCTCTGATAAAGATGCATGAAGAGAAAGTGCTGAACTGCGAAGAATGCGACTACAAAGACGTTTGCAGTGAAATCCCCGAGCTTAAAAAGGTTAGGGAAAAAATAAAAGGTGTATGAAGATCGCAGTAGTCGGGAAGGGTGGAGTGGGAAAGACAACGATCTCGGCTCTACTTGTAAAAATATTGTCTGAGAAGGGAAAAGTTCTTGCAATCGACGCCGACCCCGTAGGCAGTTTGGCGAGTTCTTTAGGGGTTAGCGTTAGAAGAACGCTCGACGATGTCAGAAAAGAGATAGCGGGAATGATCAAGGAGAAATACGACAAAGTCGAAATTGCAAGCTCGATAGACTACAGGATATTCGAATTGCTTGTGGAGGAAGAGAAGTTCTCATTCCTGGCGATGGGAAGACCAGAGGAGGAAGGTTGCTACTGCCAGCTGAATTCGATGCTAAGAGAGGCAATCGAAATCCTCTCGAAATCTTTCGATTTTGTCGTAATCGACGGCGAAGCGGGAGCTGAGCAGATAAATCGGAGGGTTATGAGAGGCGTCGACTTACTCTTAGTTGTTACAGACACAACAAAGAGGGGATTTCAGGTTGCGAATCAGATTAGATTGGTCGCTTCAAAAGCTGTAAAGTTCAAGAAGTGTGCTCTCGTGGTAAACAAGGTAAAGGAGCCCATAGAACTCGAAACAAAAGATTTTAATTTTGTTTTCACGATTCCCGAGGATTTTATTGTCCTCAAATTTGACACGGAAGGAAAACCGTTGCTTGAGATTAGCGACTCACCCGCCCTGAGATCGATGGGAGAGATCGTGAATAAACTTCTACATGGCCCGAAGTTTAAAAAACTTTAAATTGTGCCCTGAACCAAAAGACCCAAAGCCTTACTTCAGCAAGAACGGGAATGAAAAAGATCGCAAAAGGAAAGAATGGGTCCGCGGGGGTTTGAACCCCGGACCTTTCGCTTATCAGGCGAACGCTCTAACCAGGCTGAGCCACGGACCCCTTGTCTTGACCTAAAAACTTCTACTTATAAGCTTTTTGTTTCCCCCATTGGTTTGAGTATAATCAGGCAAATCTCAAGGCGTTGAACTGAGTTGTGCGAGAAATTCTTAGAATTATTTCAAATATTTTTATAGAAATATTTGTAAAACCGCGATTCCGCTTCTAATTTAACCAAAAAACTTTTTATCCCAGAGAGAGAAAGAGATACATGTTCCTGATATTCGATCCACTATACATAGTGCTCGCTGTGTTTGGCTACGTGATAATGTTTGCACTTGCAAGCACAGTTGCGCCAAAGGTAGCCGGGAGAGTTGCGGGGAAGTTTTCACTGTATACTTCAATGGCTCTGCTGTTGGTTTTGATCCTCGGGATCTCTGTGTCGGTAATCTACCTCGTTGTATTCTTTGCGGGGCTTTCGTTGAGCATTTACGCAATAGTGGCATTTCTCTTAGCGATTAATCTGCTGATCTACTTGCTCTCGCCATACCTGATAAACATGAGCTATGGAGCTAAGAAGAGCCAAGAGTTGCAGAGAGTTGTCGACACCGTAGCATCGAGACTTGGCGTTAAAGCCCCAAAGGCAGTTGTTGTTCACAGCCCACCAAATGCGTTTGCCTATGGAAACTTCATCACAGGAAAGTTTGTCGCTGTCTCAGATTCGCTCATGAACATGCTTTCCAAGGATGAGCTTGAAGCTGTTGTTGGTCATGAGATAGGACACCATAAGCACAAGGATAACTTATTCATGCTACTACTCGGCATCTTGCCGTCATTGATATTCTACTTAGGCTACGCGCTTCTGCATTCTTCGCTGCGGAATGAAAATCGTGGTCTCCAACTCGCAGCAATTGGTATCGCTGCAGTGATAATTTCCTTCGTAGTTCAAGTCCTGGTCCTTGCTTTCAGCAGACTAAGGGAATACTTTGCAGACGTTGAAGGCGCAGTCTCCGCTGGAAAGGACGCAATGCAGAGGAGCCTTGCGAAGATCCACTATTTCTACCGCAGGTACCCATCTGTTCACGCAGAAGTTGCAGACAGCAAGTTCAGGGCTTTGTTCATCTACGCATTGGTCAACGCAGTTGCAGAGCCATTCGTTACAAGGGCGGACATAGAAAAGTTGAAAAAGGAAAAAGTTTCGTCAATGGAAGAGTTCCTCTCAACGCATCCGCCAATTCCAAAGAGACTTGCATTTATAGATAGCTTAGGGCTTTAGATTCACCATTTTTTCTTAGAGGTAGCCTTTTAACCGCCCCCATTTTCACTAGTTCGATTGCATTTGCGATTTCGAGCAGATCATCGAATTTTTGGCTTCTGATCTCGACCTCTTTTCCGAACTCCATGAAGAGAGAGAGGAGGTAGGATCTTGTAAGCTTCCACCAGTATATCAAGAGGAATGAGATTGTCAGCATTACCGTTGGCAGAATGAAGAAAAACACTGCAGACAAGAAGGAGTCGATCCGCGGTAAAGATGAAAAGAGCGCGAGCGAAGCAAAAAGAAAGATCGTTCCGGCGATTAGAAAACCCATTTTCTCATCTCTCTTTATCTTTAGCGTTTTGATTCCAGATATATATGCTATCTTTACCTCTTCGACGCTTTCGAAGAGAACTCTGTTCTCAGTTATCCTCACCCTCCCCTTCTTAGCCTTTAAATCGTTTTCGACTGTGTAAACGTTTGTTTCGAATAGAACTTTCTCGGGGATTGCGATTTCCATGTAAAAACGATCCCAAGAGAATAAAAAGCTTTTTCTTGTAAAATTGAAATTTAATCTGCATAATAAGCCAATCTCGCTTTCGCAAAAGCTTTTTAATCCGTGCACGACTTCAGATGATGAGATCGTTTTTCTACCCAGCCAGCGTCGCTTTGATAGGAGCGTCTACGAAAAAGGGTTCAATCGGAAACGTAATTCTTAATAATTTAAAGAACTTTAATGGCAAAATTTATGCAGTAAATCCGAACTATTCAGAAATCGATGGGGTGGGGTGTTTCGAATCCGTAAAATCTCTTCCAGAAGTCGTAGACCTCGCGGTGATAGCGACGCCAGCGAAAACCGTGCCCTACATAGTAGAAGAATGCGGTAAAAAGGGGATTAAGAACGTCATCGTAATTTCCGCAGGATTTAAGGAAACTGGAACAGAGGGAGGGACGCTTGAGGAAAGAGTAGCGGAGACAGCAAAAAAATACGGTATAAGACTGCTTGGACCAAATTGTCTTGGCATAATGAACCCAGAAATAAACCTAAATGCGACTTTCAGCGAAATAATGCCGAGATGGGGAAACATTGCTTTCCTTAGCCAGTCGGGAGCTTTTATCCTTGCAGTAATTCTCTGGGCGGAGAAGATGAGGTTTGGATTCAGTAAAATCGTAAGCATGGGTAATAAAGCTGTTCTCAGCGAGGCAGACTTACTAAGATTCTTCGCAAGTGATGAAAAGACGGATGTGATAATGCTCTACGTCGAGGGGATTGGAAACGGAAGGGAGTTCATGGAAGTCGCAAAGAAAGTCGCAAAAGAGAAGCCAATCGTAGTTATGAAAGCAGGAAAGACAGAAAGCGGTGCAAAGGCTGCTTCAAGTCATACGGGAAGTCTTGCTGGGAGTTATGAGATCTACAAAACCGCCTTTGAGCAGTGTGGAGTTATAATTGCGGAAACGGTTGAGGAGCTTTTTGATTTCTCCTTTGCCCTATCGAGGTTCAGAAAAGCTGGAAAGGTTGCGATAGTTACGAATTCCGGTGGTCCTGGCGTAATGGCATCGGATGCCGTTGAGTTGAACGGTTTGGAACTTGCGAATTTCAAAAAAGATACAATAGATGAGCTTCACAAAATTCTCCCTCCCTCTGCGAACTTTTACAACCCCGTGGACATCCTTGGAGATGCTGATACCGAGAGATTCGTAAAAGCCTTGGATGCGATAGAAAGAGACGAGAACGTTGGCTC
>JBKBUO010000079.1:0-2531 GCA_046290005.1 Archaeoglobaceae archaeon
CCACCACGTGTAAAAACTGCGATTTTTTTCTCGTTTGCAATTTTAAGTAATTTTGAGATCTCCTCCGCGTTTTTGGGTTTCACTACTATGAACTCGCTCGGCTTTGGTGCAATCGTTTTTGGGGTCTCATCGTAGCTGTAGCTCTCTATTCTAAAGATTTCAAAGCCTTCGAGGATTTCTTCAACTGATACCTCCTCAATTTTCCGCAGTTCAGACATGTGACGATCACCGAGGACTTGTGAATTCTAACTTTAAAGCGATCAGATCGATAGGGATATAGGCATTTTCTGCAGAAAAGCATTTTGTACTTTTTCGGAACCCTGACGCGGTATTTCATTGAAATCTTTTTTGCGAGCTCAACGTATCTCCTTGCAAGCTCATAATCGATGAACTTGAACCTCTGGGCTCTTTCGATCAAGTAAGTGACTCTCTCGAGCGCTATTCTCCTTTCTTTCTCTTTCTCTCTCTTGAGCACGATACAAATACGACAAAGATAAATAACTTTCCGACTACGCTTAGCGTGAAATTCGATGCGAGGAAGTTCAAGGAACTTGCAGAGAAGGACTTTGAAAAGGCTTGGCTTTCTGGAAAGGAACTCGTGAAAAGGGAGAATCCAAACTTGATTTATCCGAGATTGGGATACACTTACGGCGAAGAGCATCCTGTGTTCAAAACGATCGAGATGCTTAGGAAAGCTTACGTCTCGATGGGGTTTAAGGAAGTCGTTAACCCCATAATCGTTGAAGACGTTCATGTGAAAAAACAGTTTGGAAAAGAAGCACTCGCAGTTCTTGATCGCTGTTTTTACTTGGCTTCTCTTCCCAAGCCGAACGTTGGAATATCTGCGGATAGAATCGCAAAGATGAAGGAGCTCACAGGCAGAGAATTCGATGAAGAAAGTTTGAGAAGTGTGTTTCACTTATACAAGAAAGGGAAGATCGATGGTGACGATTTGAGTTACGAGATCGCAAAAGTGCTTGGAGTTGACGACCTCGTTGCGATAAAGATCTTGGACGAAGTGTTTCCAGAATTTCGAGATCTAAAGCCTGAGTCGAGCAGATTGACGCTGAGAAGTCACATGACCACTGGTTGGTTCATAACCCTTAGCGAATTAGCGGATAAGTTGCCCTTGCCAATAAAACTCTTCAGCGTCGACAGATGCTTTAGAAAAGAGCAAGGGGAAGATGCAACGAGACTTTACAGTTACTTTTCCGCCAGCTGTGTTGTTGTTAACGAAGACGTAAGCGTTGACGACGGCAAAGCGGTTGCAGAAGCTTTGCTAAAGCAATTTGGTTTCGAGAAGTTTAAGTTCAAATTGGACGAGAAGAGGAGCAAGTATTACGTCCCATCTACGCAAACCGAAGTTTATGCTTTTCATCCGAAGCTCGTTGGTTCGAAGACAAAGTATAGCGACGGATGGGTTGAGATTGCAACCTTCGGTGTCTACTCCCCAACCGCGCTTGCGGAGTATGGCATTGAGTATCCAGTTATGAACCTTGGTCTTGGTGTCGAGAGACTTGCAATGATCTTGTTTGGCTACGAAGACATAAGAAAGCTTGTTTATCCGCAGTTCTATGGCGAAATTCGCGTTAGCGATTTAGAGATCGCGAGGGCGATAAGGGTCAAAGAATTTCCAACGACGGAGGTCGGCTATGAGATTGCAAAAAAGATCGTCGAAATATCTGTCAAGAACGCAAACGCGAAGAGTCCTTGCAGTTTCTTAGCCTTCAAGGGCGAGCTTTTCGGAAAAGAAGTTGAAGTATTTGTGGAGGAAAACGAAGAGGGTTCGAACCTTTGCGGACCAGCTTTTGCAAACGAGATCGTTGTCCACAATGGTAGCGTTTACGGTGTTCCAAGGACAGAGGAATTCAAGAGGCTATTTGAGGAAGGGGTTGAGTGCGGAATAAGATACATCGACGCCTTCGCGTTTCTTGCTGCGAAGCGGATCGAAGAGATGGCTTTCAAAGGCGAAAAATCTTCGTTGATCAGGGTAAGAAAAGTCGAGGGACTTTCGAGCGTGAACCTGAAGATCCAAGACAACGTGCGGAGATACATAGTTTGGAAAGGAGGAAAAATAGACGTCCGCGGACCCATGTTCGTTAAAGTAAGGGCTAAATTGGAAGGAGCAATCTGAAGTAACCAATGAGCGGTATTCTGAACTTAGCAACCCCAACGATCCACTCCTCCTTCACAGGTAAGACTGGCTGAGCTTCTCCCCCAATCCTAAGGAGTGCAAGCTGATCGGAAACTCGGTTCGCATCGCCTTGTGTTACGTATCCTGAGATTTGTGCAACGTTCTCGGAATACGTAAAGACGCCTTTTGTTAACGTTGGTATCCTATCCCCTTCGTTTACAAACGCGATGGCTCTGTGAATTATCGGTTTTCCGTTTCCGTTGGGGTAGTAGACTATCACATCCCCATAATCACCAAAGCTCCTGTAATCGATCTTCTTCCCTTCTTCCCACGTCACGACTCCAACGCGACTTG
This sequence comes from Archaeoglobaceae archaeon, assembly GCA_046290005.1. Taxonomy (GTDB): domain Archaea; phylum Halobacteriota; class Archaeoglobi; order Archaeoglobales; family Archaeoglobaceae; genus WYZ-LMO2. The sequence continues at coordinate 2,489 of JBKBUO010000079.1, forward strand.
GATGCATCAACACGACTACATCGCCGGGCATTAGGTTGGGTTG
>JBKBUO010000079.1:2629-5257 GCA_046290005.1 Archaeoglobaceae archaeon
TTCCTTCTTCCCACGTCACGACTCCAACGCGACTTGGATGCATCAACACGACTACATCGCCGGGCATTAGGTTGGGTTGCATACTTCCCGACTCCACTGCGACCATGAAGGGCCAGCAACCAGTTACAGCGACACCAATTCCGACGACTATTGCGACGATTGCTATGGTTGAGACCAAATCCTTTATGAACTGGAAAGCCTTAGACTTCTCTGACATGGAAGAAAGACTTCGGGAAGTAGTTAAAGGTATCGATGCGGTAACGGTTGCCAAGAAGTTTTTGGTTCGCGGATACAACGTTAGTCCCGAGGCTGCGAAGCTAGTTGCCTCTTTTTCAAATCCTGAACTTTTAATCACCGAACTTTGTAAGATTTCGAAGAACAGTTTCATGATCTGTGAAGAGGACGTCGTTTCTGCGATCAAAAGTCTTGAGTCGAGGATGGTTGAAAAGGCTCAGGTAGAAGCGAAGAGGAAGGAGGTTCAAACTCAGGAAAGGGTAAGGGTTTTGAAAGATGCGGGGAATCTCGCAGTTGAGGGAAGCGTTGAAGATTTCGTTGCTTACTTTAACTCAAGGCTCGAGAAGCTGAGCAAGATCTTCAGAACTCGGATCCAACAAATTCCAATAAGAAACCTTGGCAGATTTCGTGGTGAAGTTGTAAGCGTTGTAGGCATCGTTAACAACGTTTCAGACAGGAAGGAAGGCATAGTCATAGAGCTCGAAGACCAAACTGGAACTGTAAACTGTGTTGCAAGTGGCAAGGTCGCGGAAATCGCGAGAGAACTACTCGGCGACGAAGTCATCGCGGTCACCGGAACTCTTAAGGGGAACTCGATAATCGCAGATCGCATCCTTTTTCCAGATTGTCCCGTAAACGGGAGCAAGAAGTGCATCGACTTTGGAGTCGCATTTATTTCTGACACTCACTTCGGTAGCAAGGGGTTCCTTGAGGAGAAGTGGAAATCATTCGTGAAATGGTTGAACTGTGAAGCGGGTATGAGTGATTTGGCGGAAAAGGTTCGTTACATCATCGTTGCGGGGGATATAGTCGATGGCGTTGGTGTTTATCCAGAGCAAGAGAAGGAACTTGCCATTGTAGACATCTACGAGCAATACGAAACCGCTGCGGAACATTTCGAAGGAATTAGAGACGACATTGAGATAATCATCTCCCCAGGAAACCATGATGCGGTGAGACAAGCGGAACCACAGCCAAGTCTACCAAAAGAAATTTCGAAACTTTTCCCTAAGAATGTCAGAAAAGTCGGAAATCCAGCTTTGCTTGAGCTCGAAGGCTTGAAAGTCCTAATTTACCACGGTAGAAGTCTTGACGACCTCGTCACAAAAATTCCAAGGCTTAGCTACGAATCACCACACAAGGCGATGGAGGAATTGCTAAAAAGACGCCATCTAAGCCCATTGTATGGCTCCAGAAGCCCAATAGCCCCTTCAAAAGAAGACATGCTGGTGATCGATGAAGTTCCTCATGTGCTCCATTCCGGGCACGTGCACACGTATGGGGCTGGGATGTATCGTGGAACTATACTAATAAACTCGTCCACTTGGCAGGCACAAACGGATTTTCAGAAGAAGATGAACCTAAACCCAATGCCTTGCAATGTCGCAATCCTTTTCGGAGAAAAAATCTACAGACTCAACTTCAACGGTGGTTGAATGAGATTCGCGGTTGTGAGCTGGGAATACGTCGAAAGGCTTTGCAGAAAAGTCGCGATGCAAGTTCTCGAAGACAACTTCAGACCAGACAAAATCGTAGCCCTCGCAAAGGGTGGTTGGTTTGTTTCGATGATCCTCAGCGACTACCTCGGCGTGGAAGTTGTGAACCTCGACTTGAAGGAGAAGAGAGAGGTGAGAGTAAGGAGGGCTTTGATCGTGGACGACTTCATAAACACGGGAAAGACGATGAAAACCGCTATGGAAAGTGTAAAGGGAGAATTCAAGACTTGCGCATTGTTGATGTTCCAGAACTCGAACTTGTTTCCAGATTACCTCGGAGACTTTGTTTCTGGTGACGTTTGGATAATTTTTCCGTGGAACTTTGTCGAGGATCTCTCTCCCCTAATCCTTAGCGCATTAGAAAAAGGCGAAACAGACATCTGGGGAATTAGAGACTCCCTTTCCTCGTTCGGAATAGACTACCTAAGTCTTGAAATCGCACAGCCAAATAAGTTGGAGGAGGTTTTGGAGGTTCTTGAAAAGAGGAAGATGGTTGAGAGGTTTGAAGAACAAGGAAAAGTCTATTGGAGGCTGAAAAAATGATCGGGATCGTTGGCGGGACTCATCTCTTGGAGAATGAGATTCTCATGGAGAAGAAGGAGATCGAAGTTCAAACACCATTTGGAAGTGCAGAGATCGATTTAGGCGTTTTGGATGGCGTAGAAGTTGCTGTCGTTCAAAGGCATGGCAGAAAGAAAGACAAGCCCCCACATCGCATAAATCACGGAGCAAACTTCTACGCTCTAAAATCCTTGGGAGTAAAAAAAGTCGTTGGAATGGGTTCCGCTGGTTGTTTACGTGAAGAGATCGAGATCCCAGCGATAATAATTCCGCACGACTACATAGACTTCTTCAGCGGAGTCACGATTTTCAATGACTCGCTCGTTTACATAACTCC
>JBKBUO010000080.1:0-4418 GCA_046290005.1 Archaeoglobaceae archaeon
AAAACTCTGCCCAGAGCTCGTTCAACTTCCAAAGAACTTCTTTTGCTATCTCTATCTCTTTCAAATTGACTTTTTCACGCACAGTATGGCAATCGCCAAGCTCTCCTGGTCCCCAGACTACGACGTCAAACTTCCTCGCTAGATTGCAAGCGTCGGTCCAAGAGGGCATTACTGTGAACTCTGGCTCAAATCCAACGTTGCGAATCGCTTTTTCGATTATTTCCACAACTTTTCCACTGTAAAATCCCTCTGCTGCTTCGAGTATCGTGATCTCAGCCTCGATTTTTCTGAGCTCTTCCATTGCCGAAGAGAGCTGGTTTGGTTCGAGCAGAAAATCAAACCTAACTGTGCAATGATCCGGAATAACGTATTCGTAGCTTCCACCTTCGATTCTAAGGATGCTAACCCTAAACTTCTTGGAGAGTTGAATGTATGCGTCTATAGCTTTTTCAATCGCATTTTTTCCGCGCTCTGGCATTGAAGCGTGACAAGCGATACCTTTGAACGTGAGATCTGCTTCGATGCAACCCAAGTGCTTTGAGGCTATCTTTAAATTCGTAGGTTCCATCACTACTGCATATTTACCGTTCCAGTAGTCCAAGAAGTCTCTCGAACCTTTTCCCGTCTCTTCCTCTTCGCAGAAAAAAGCCATTGCGTAGTCTACACCCTTTTCTGCGGTTTCGAGCATCGCAGCGAGACTTGCCTTGGCGTCTGCAACTCCTGTGCCGTAGACAAAGTCGCCTTCTATCCTAAACTCCGATTTGATTGAAACCGTATCCAAATGGGTCGCAATGAGGAAGTCGCTCCTTCTATTGACCAAGATGAAGGTGTCTCTTTCGAAGATCTCATAGCCTCGCTCCTCCAAGAAGTTCCGAACGAACTCCTTTATCTTTTCTTCTTTTCCACTCGGAGATAGAATTTCCGCAAGTCTCTTGAGGAGCACTTCAAAGGATTTAAAAGCAGAAATTTAAATCTTCCGTCTGTGATTAGGAGAGTTCGTGAGAGCGATTTAAATGCTTTTGTCGAAAGCTACATTCTCAGCTACCGGGGACTTGAAGACTACGCATACAGAACGCGGAGAGAAGTTAAGAACTACTTCAAATGGCTCTTGAAAAGAGATCCAGAGGGTTTTATGATCGCAGAAAAAGATGGTGTTTTGGGTTTTGTGGCTTGCGACACAAACTGGTTCAGTCTTTTTGAGCTCAAAAAAGTCGGAGAGATTCACGAGATCTTTGTCGTTCCCGAGCTCAGGATGAAAGGCATTGGTTCAAAACTGCTCGAATCTGCGATCGACTACGCAGCTCAAAGGGATAGAGACGTTGCAGAGCTATGGGTAGGGGAGAAAAACGATGTTGCAAAGATTTTTTACGAGAAAAACGGATTCAAAAGTGCTGGAAGAGTTGGAAAATGGATTAGAATGGTCAAAAATCTCAAGAAGGAGTGAATACAATCATATAAGTATAGATTAAAATCTACTAGTATAACACGTATGCAACCGAAAGATTTATATGAACTACATTGGCAAAAGTTGTGGCTGAAAAAGAGGTGGTAAAATGGAACGTGTGCAGAAAAACTCTGCATACCTGAACGCGATGTCCACGACCGGCACGAGGACAAGAGTGAGGGACGTGAATCCGCAGAGCGGAATGTGCCCGATATGCGTTAGCGATTGCCCATTCATCTGCGAGATTGCTCTTTCAGCATTTAGAGCAAACGAAGCCCTTTATCCAGAGACAAAGTATTTCGGCGAAAGCACAGCTTCTTCCTTAAAGGACTACGGCTTGGATTGGTCGCACTTCAACTTGCTCGCAAGGCTAAGGGGCGCTGACGGTATCGAACCAGATCCAGACGTCGCAATTTTTCCCAACGTGAGCGTCGAGTCCAAGATCGGAAAAACGAGGCTCAAGTTCCCGCTCGCAATGGGTGCCTTTGGTTCAACCGATGTGGCGAGAAAATACTGGGATGGAATTGCGGTAGGGGCTGCGCTTGCTGGTTGCATCCTGATAATTGGTGAAAACGTCTGCGGAGTTGATCCAAAGTCTGAGTTCGAGAAGGGCAGAGTTGTGAAGTCGCCAGAGATGGAGAGAAGAGTTAAAAGGTTCAAGGAGTTCTGGGATGGAAAGTATGGAGACGTGGTGGTGCAGGTGAACGTTGAAGACACTCGCTTTGGTGTTTACGAATACGTAGTCTCGAAGCTCGAGGTTGACACGATCGAGATAAAGTGGGGACAGGGAGCGAAAGCGATAGGTGGGGAGATAAGAGTTCGAGACTTGCAACGGGCGATTGAGCTAAAGAGGAGGGGTTACATAGTTCTACCAGATCCCGAAGATCCCACGGTTCAGCAGGCTTTCAAGGATGGTGTGATCGATGGCTTCGAAAGACACAGCAGAGTTGGAATGCCAACGGAGAAGAATCTCGAAGAGCTCGTCGAAGAAATCCGTGATCTGGGGGCGAAGAGTGTAACGATAAAAACCGGGGCTTACAGACCCGCAGATGTAGCGTGGCAGATGAAGGTTGCGAGCGAGGCTGAAGTAGACTACATAACCTTCGATGGTGCAGGTGGAGGAACGGGAATGAGCCCTGTGCCGATGATGAACGAAATGGGAGTTCCGACTGTTTACCTTGAGGCGCTCGTGCTCAAGGCTGCAAGGATTCTGAAGGAGAAGGGGAGATACGTCCCAGACATGAGCATAGCTGGTGGTTTCATCAACGAAACACAGATACTAAAAGCGATAGCGATGAGCAACTTTGGCGATGGGCCGATGATCAAAACGGTCACGACTGGAAGATCTCCCTTGACCGCGGTGATGAAGTCGGAATACTTCGTAAAGCTTGCAAAGGAAGGAAAGCTACCGAAGAGCTTTGTAGAGGAATATGGAGACAAGCCAGAGAAGTTCTTCGCGCTTGTAGACGATTTCAAGGCTAAGTTCGGAGAAAAAATTGGCAACGAGATCCCATGGAGTGCTGTTGGGCTTTACAGCTACGTTTACAGAATGAGCATGGGATTGAAGCAACTACTCGCTGGAATGCGAAAGTTCAGACTTGAGCTTGCAAACCGCGACGACCTCGCAGCCTTGTCACCGTTGGCAAGCGAAGTGACTGGAATCCCGATGATGCACAAAGTCGATGAGAAGCTCTTTGAGAGCATTCTGAGCTAAACCAAAATTTTTATTTTTCCTAAAAACCTTTTTTAGGTTGGGCGAAAGAATCCGGGTTAAAATGAGATAAGACACAATATTAGTTCTGGACTTCGGAGGTCAATACTGCCACCTCATAGGGAGACGTATAGGGGAGCAAGGAGTATACTCGTAAATCGTTCCACACGACATAAGCGTTGGGAGGTCAAACTTTTTGAATGAGAAGGTCAACGTCAAAGGTCTGATCTTATCTGGTGGACCTTCAAGCGTTTTCGAAGCAAACGCCCAAGGTTTGATGCAAAGATCCTCGACCTTGCTCTACCAATCTTAGGACTTTGCTACGGGCATCAGCTCATTGCCCACCTGGCTGGGAAAAAGTTGACCCCCGAAGTAAAAGAATACCGCGTTGCATATGTAAAGATCGAGAAACTGTCCCGTGGCTGCTTTTATGCACAAGGAGAAGCCAATTTACGGTTTGCAGTGACACCCCGAAGTGATCCACACTGAAAATGGTATACAGATGACCCGAAACTTCCTATTCGAAGTATACGGACACAAAACTACTTTAAAAGCCATTGGAGATGGGCTTACAGCGGTTTTTGTCGACCACGGTTTTTATGCCAGAGAAGCCAGAGTTCGTAAAGGAAGTTTTCCAAGCTTTTAAAGTAAATCTCGTAGTTGTTGATGCGAGAGAGCGATTTCTAAAGAAGCTGAAATGCGTCGTTGATCCAGAGATGAAAAGAAAGATCATAGGCGAAGAGTTTATCCGGGTTTTTGAGGAAGGAGCTGAGAAGGCTGTGCAGAGTATTTAATTCAGGGAACTATCTACCCAGACAGAATAGAGTCTGGTTTTAGGGGGCCTCGGATAGAATAAAGAGTCGCCACAACGTCGCTGGTATCCCACACGAATCAAGTTTAAGAAGATCGTCGAACCCCTAAGGGATCTTTATAAACACGAGGTTAGGAAAAATTGCGAAGTTGCTCTGACTTGCAGATGAGATAGTTTTCAGACAGCCATTTCCAGGTTTGGGTCTGGCTGTGAGGGTGATTGGAGAATTAACCGCAGAAAAACTCGAGATCGTGAGAAAGGCGGATAAAATTGTAAGGGAAGAGATAGAGAGAAGCGGATTAAAAGAGAGCTTATGGCAGTATTTCGCAGTTTTAACCGACACAAAAACCACTGGAGTTAAAGGCGATGCGAGAGCTTATGGATGCGTCGTAGCGATCAGAGTCGTTGAGAGCAGAGAAGCGATGACTGCGATTTTTGCAAGGATCCCCTAC
>JBKBUO010000081.1:0-4343 GCA_046290005.1 Archaeoglobaceae archaeon
AAGGGTCTTGGACTTCATGGTTCAGAACAACATTAGAGATTTCAAGAGTGTGAGCAATGTGATCCATGCTTATCAAATAAGTCCCGAGAGGGCGATGAGGCTATTGGAGATCCCGGAGATCTGACAATCTTTACAATAGGTCATTCGAACCGAACTTTCTCTTCCTTTGTCGAGTTGCTGTTGGCGAATCGAATTCAAGTTCTTGTAGACGTTCGAAGGTTTCCAAGATCCAAGTTTGAACACTTCAACGCTGAAAATCTGAAAAGCCTCCGCGAACACGGAATTGAGTATGTTCAAAAATCAGAGCTTGGTGGGTTTAGAAAGAAAATCCTTCGGGATTCGCCCAACAAGGCCATAAAGAGCTTGGGGTTCAGGAATTATGCGGACTTCATGCTAACGGAAGAATTCGAAAAAAGTGTCGAAGATCTGATTGATATCGCAATGAGAAAGAGAACCGCGGTGATGTGCGCAGAAAGATTTTTCTGGAACTGCCACAGAAAGTTCATAGCGGATTACCTCACCATTCGTGGCTTCAGAGTTCTCCACATAATAGATGGTAAGATTTTAATACATAAGCTCAGCAAAAACGCACGTGTTCTTAGGGGAAAATTGATCTATGATATCAGCCTATAATCCCATGGGAAATTTAGAAAATTAAGCTCACAACACGTTAATTTTATCCACAAATCATCTGTCCTTTATGAGTCTTTTGACTCATCTTTCCGATGCCATTTGTCTGAGGAAAAGCCGTAGGGATAAAAAAATTTATATAATGGAAGAACACAGAGATTGGTGAGGCGGGGGGATGCAGATGGAAATGCCACTTGCTCCAGTGGAAAGATTGCTAAAAAAAGCTGGTGCGGTAAGAGTGAGCGAAGAAGCAAAGGTTGAACTTGCCAACGAGATAGAGAAGAAAACAATGGCAATCGCAAAGAAAGCATTTGAGATCGCGAAGAACGCGGGCAGAAAAACGGTGAAAGCAGAAGACGTGAAACTTGCTGCGGAAAGCGTTCTCAAGACTTGAGCTCTTTTCTTTTTTTGCATCTCCTATAGAAGATCAACGGGTGCGAGACATTGCAGTTTGCAACACAGTTTTGATAAGTCCGCATTGTGTTGCAAGAGGGGGCTGTGTATCTCGTAGCCTTTCCCTTTATCCCCGCGATGTGCTCGATCTGATACCTCGACTTCTCCTCATCGAAATCCGGAGCGGATTTGAACAGCTTTAAAATATCTTCGGCGCTCATTCCAATGTTCAAAAGGAAAGATGTGATCGCAAAACGCGCGGTATGTGGAACGTTCATACCCTTTTCAATCTCAGAGAGTATCTCGAGCATACACGGCGGAAAACAGCTCGACTCGACTTCTCCGAGATCAAAGTCTAATTTTCTCTCCCCTTTTGCAATCTTCCCAATCTCTTGCAACTGCGGTTCCAACAATGGAATAAAGAAATCGGTTTTTTCGAAAAATCGGATTCTAAGGAACTCCTTTATGATTCTCAGCACTTGAGACTTTTCGAGTTTTACGTATCCATCGGAGACAAATCTGTTGACAAGTCTCCAATCGTCGTCTCGAATCCTTGAGGAAGCTTTTACGTAACTCGAAACGTGAACGTCCCAACCTTTCAGCTTTATCCCGAGACTTCTTGCGACGATTCTGACTATTGCCTCATCTTCTTTTTCAAGAGCCCTTGAAAATTCCTCAGCCTTGTTTACAGCGTATCTCATTCTAACCCAGTCTTCGAGCTTCGATACGAGTATCTTTGCGGTAACAAATCGCAAAACAGAGATCTTTGCAGACAATTTGATCTCTTCCTCTAATTTTAAGCCATAAGAAATTTTGCAGTTTGCAAAACAGTCGAGACAGAGATCGCAGTTTTCAAAAGAAGCGATTTTTTCGCATTTCCAGCAATTTAAATCGCAATTTATACACGGAATAAACTCCCCTCTTTCACTCAAAGAGCTTCTCGGATTTAACTCTCCTCGTATTGCATTTAGAACATCTCTCTTAGCATCCTCAACTACCTCAGGAAATTTTTTGAGCTCTTCTTCGATTTCGAGATCTTCAAAGAGCTTGGGAGCGAAGCTAAGAAAAGGATAAGCGGAGAGAACTTTGAAAAGGGGCAGAAATTTCATCAGCTTTCTACACGTGGAGCAAGTATATACTCTACTCTCACCTTACCGTCTACGAGTTCAAAGGAAAACCTCGCGGGGTAGTTAGTTCCGAGGTAGATCGTGAGCAAGTCCCCCGCATTGGCAACTTTGCAAAACTCCTTGAGGTAGTCGATGCTAAACATGCTCTTTGCTTCGCCACCGTTGAACTCCATCAATTCGCTACCCGCCATCGTGAACGTCAACTTCTCAACATCGCCCTTTGCTTCAATTGTGAAAGAGTTCTTATCGGATTTGAGCACAACGTTTTCGCTTATCTTTTCAGTTGCTGAAATCGCCTTCTTAAACTCTCCTGCATCGAGAACGATTTTTGCTGGAAGATTTAGCTCCGGTATCCTTGGCTCCTTTCTTATCGCAGACGGATCTATTAGCGCAAGGTTGTATTCAACGCTCCCAAACTTTATCCTTAGGTTGTTCTCGTTCTGCAGCGAGAGCTCCACGAGATCCTTAGCGCTGATCGTCTTGCTTATGTCAAAGATCCTGTTCATGTCTAAGCCGATCGTTCTTTCTGCTTCGATTCTATAACTGTCCACGGATTCCTTTGGAACATCTACGATCACCATTGCTACGTTCGATGGGTCGACTGCTCTCGAGTGCAAGCCCTTGTTTAAGAAGTGTATCCTACACTCGCTCACGAGTGCGACGATTGCTCGTGAAATCGTTTTCAATATCTCCCCAGACATTATTACCTCAACCATACGCAAGCTTTTTTAGTCCAGTTAATATTTATTTTTTTCTGCTCCACTTCATCTGAAAAAGGTCCAGCAACAAGGAAAGCTTTATATACTTATAATTACTACCATCATCATGGAATTTGAACACGATGCGAAGTTCTGGAAAACGATCGTTGATCGAATGCTCGCTGGAGTTATTATTACAGATATCTCTACGAAGTATCTATACGTCAATGATATATTCTCCACTATGACTGGTTACAGTAAGGAAGAGCTCAGGAGCATGAAGATAACAGACCTCGCACAACAACACAGTCAACTCTTAGCAGAGGGAATTAGTTACGTTGCAAGTGGTTCAATTTTCCGAGGTGAAATCGCTTACAAGACGAGATCGGGCAAAACAAGATGGGCGTTCGGCGTCTTTACACCATACACATACAAGGGCAAAGTTTATGCGGTGGGAAACTTTATCGACATAACTTATGATAGAGAATTGGAGAGAAAGCTAAAAGAAAGCGAAGAGTTCTACCGAAGCTTGATAGATAACTCAGCCGCACCTATCTACATAGTTCAAGATGGAAAATTCGTCTTTTTCAACAGGATGGTAGAAGAAAAAACAGGATACACAAGAGAAGAGCTTATAGGTAGAAACGCATTCGAAATCGTTTATCCCGGGGACAGAGAAATGGTTTTGAAAAGATATATGGAGAGAGAAGTTGGACTGCGAGACGTTGACACTTACTCCTTCAGAGTTGTTGCAAAGGATGGAAGAGTTAGATGGTTCACAATGACCGCAAGGAGGATTGAATACCAAGGCAAACCCGCAGTCTACGTCAGCGGTATCGAGACAACTGAGATCATGAACCTTACCGAAGAACTTAGGAAGAAGAACGAGTTCTTCTCATTGCTTTCAAAGATACTGAGACACGATATCCTAAACGATCTCGCGATTGTAAGGGCTTCGATAGAGATTCGAAGTGATGAGCTGCTTGACAAAACTTTGAGGCGTATAGACAGCATAGTAGAGAAGATAGACGACATAAGAGCGCTCGAAGAGGCGATCGGAGCGTTAAAGGTTTTAAACGTCGCAGAACTCGTTAAAGGAATTGTGGAGAAGTATCGTGGAGAGGCGAATTTTAGGTTGAATCTGCAAGAAGTTCACGTAGAGGCGAACGAAGCTCTAAAAAGCGCAGTCGAGAATTTGATCAGCAATGCGATAATACACTCGCAAGTTTCTCCAGTTGAAGTCGAAGTTGAAGTCTTTAGAGAAAAAGAGGATTGTGTTATTAGAATTGCCGACAACGGGGTTGGAATTCCGGAAGAGCTTAAAGATAGGATATTCGATGCCAAGTATTCCAGAAAAGGAGGTGGACTTGGACTCTTCTTGGTTAAGAAAATCGTCGAGATGTTCAACGGGGGAGTTCAAGTTTACGACAACAAGCCTCAAGGCGTGGTCTTCGAGATAAGGATCCCAGCAAAGTTTATGTAGCTCCACCAACCG
>JBKBUO010000082.1:0-4316 GCA_046290005.1 Archaeoglobaceae archaeon
AAGAATCAGAGTTGGCATCAGGAGAAAACCCGGACCAACGCCAAGAAAACCGCTGAGGATTGAAATTGGTATCGCAAGTACAAGCGCGAGTTTAAACTCCTCATTACCTTTTCGTGGCTTAACGGGTTTAAATAGCCTATACGCAAGGTAGATTACGCGAACGAAATAGATGAACCAGACGTAAGTCTGCTCGATGGACTGGACAAGGTAAGCGCCTATTGGGGCAGATGCAGTTGTGACGATTGCAAGGGAAATTGCCTTGTTCCATTCTACGTAGCCATTTCTCGAAAAACCAACGGTGGCGAAGAATGCTGTAATTCCATTGAGGAGAAGACTTAAGGACATCACCTGATGCACAAGATCTGGCAGAAATAGCCCAAGGAAAGGGATCGCTGCAAATGCAACGCCGAGTCCAAGCATTCCCGAGACTGTTGAAAGGATAAAAAGACCCTTTTTTAACTTTTACACGACTTTTAAGTCTTTTGGTTTAAATTTTAAATAGATGGATCTCTGTTCTATGGCTTCTAAAACCATCTAAGATGTTAGCGCAGATTTGTCTCCTTAGATAAAGCTATAAATACCGTGATAGGGGCGTGAGTTCATGCTATACGTGAATCTCAACATACCTGAAGATCTTGCGAAGCTGAGGAAGAGAAGACCATTGATCCACCACATAATGAACTTTGTCGTCATGACAGACTCTGCAAACGCAACCTTAGCCTTAGGGGCATCTCCGATAATGGCTCATGCAGTAGAAGAGCTCGAAGACCTCGCTTTGATAGCGGATGCGATATACATCAACATTGGGACCCTCGACAGAATTTGGATCGAGTCCATGCTGCAGCTTGCTAAGATAGCTGAGAAGTATTCCAAACCCTTGCTTTTGGATCCAGTAGGCGCGGGGGCTTCGAGGTTAAGAACCGAGACTTCAAAGAAAATATTGGAAACTGGTTCTGTCAGCGTTGTCAAGGGAAACGCTGGGGAGATGATGTCCCTTGTTGGCCTCGGAGGTTTAGTTAAGGGGGTCGATTCACTCGTAGAAGAGACCTTTGAGCCCTTGGGAAAGCTATCAGAAGAATACGATGTCGTCGCAATGGCCACGGGAAAAATTGACTACGTTGCTGGAAAAGGAAAGCTAGCATCGGTTGAGGGGGGTTCGGAGCTTTTTAAATACACCACCGGGACAGGTTGCATGCTTGGCTCAGTGCTTGCATCGTTTGTTGCAATCAATACAGATCATTTCAGCGCATCTCTGGAAGCCTCGCTGGTCTTCAAAATAGCAGGCGAGGTTGCAGAAATGAAATCTGGGAGAAATCCGGCGACTTTTAGATTAGAGCTAATAAATGCTCTACACAACCTCGAGCTTTACAACTTGAACGCCTCGAGGATCAGAATTTTAAAGTAGCTATTCACCAACTCCTCCCAAACCCAGAGCATTTTTTAAAACTCAAAGTGTTGTGATACGTGTGGGAGAACAGTTTACCGAGAAGCTCAAGATAATAGGAATGCACTGCGTTTCATGCGTTTTGGCGATCGAGAAATTTGTTAAAAGTCTCAACGGCGTAATCGATGTTCAAGTTAACTTGGCATTGAATGAGGCAGTTGTATCTTACGACCCGACCAAAATCCATCTTAAGGAAATAGTTAAGGCGATTAGGAACGCTGGCTACGACGTTCACAAGACCGAAGTTACGATCAGCGTTGAAAACATGGTTTCCATAGAGGACGAGTCTATTGTGGAGTCCAAGCTTCGCGCTCTGCGTGGAATCATAGACGTGAACGCATCCCACTTGAACAAGATGCTCATAGCGTATTTCAATCCGGAGACTCTGAGCGTTGAAGACATCTTGACGGTTTTGAAGAGATCTGGATACAAAGCCATGATGGCTTCGGAAGCTAAGTTCGAAGACTTAAGCAAGTTGGAGCTTTCATCCATGCTCAAATGGTCTATCGCATCCTTGGCGATTGGCTTTGTGCTGTTAATCCTTTTCTTAGACCACATGAGCTTTCGATCTTTTCCTGAGGAATTTTACATTACCGCTGGATTCATCGGATCAACTTTGATCCTCTTCATACCGGGAAAGAGATTCTTCGTCGGCGCCTATAGGGCTTTGAAAAACGGTGTCGCCAACATGGACACGCTGGTTGCGATTGGAACTGGCTCAATATACGTTTACAGCGTAGCAGTAACGCTTGGAATTGTGAAAGGAGACGTTTACTACGAGGCTGCTGTTTTCATAATTGCATTCGTGCTCACCGGCAGGTATATCGAAGCGAAAGTGAAGCATAGAGCGGGAGAAGAAGTTAAAAAGCTTGTAGAAATTCAGCTCAAGGAAGCGAACGTTTTAATTGAAGGAAAAGAAATTAGAGTTAATGTTGCGGATGTAAAAGTTGGTGACGTCGTTGTAGTAAGACAAGGTGAAAAAATCCCAGTCGATGGAATAGTTGTAAAAGGTAAAGCCTACGTTGACGAAAGCGCGTTCACGGGAGAGCCAATACCCAAGGAAAAGCTCGAAAGAGGCGTTGTTTACGCTGGATCTGTTGTTACGAGCGGGTGGCTTCAAGTTGTAGCAACAAGGATTGGGAGTGGAACGACCTTAGCTCAGATTTCAAAGCTTGTTGCCCAAGCTCAGGCGGGGAAACTTGGAATACAGAGATTCGTTGACAGGGTAGCTGGATTTTTCACATGGATGATGATAATCTTGGCAACTGCAACGTTCACGATCTGGTATGCGATCTTGGGAGCGAGCTTAGAAACTTCGCTCGTTTTCATGGCTTCAGTTCTCTTGGTAGCATGTCCATGCGCTTTAGGTCTTGCAACTCCAACCGCTGTTGTTGCTGGGATCAGCGTTGCAACCCGTGAAGGGATCGTGATTAGAAACGTCGTAGCTCTCGAAAAAGCTGGAAAGATCGACGTCGTAGCTTTCGATAAAACTGGAACCATAACCTTTGGAAAGCCAAGCGTCGCTTTTGTTTTGCCAGCTTCGAATTACAGCGAATTGGATGTTTTGAAATTGGCAGCCATTGCTGAGAAATGGAGCGAACATCCGGTAGCCAAGGCGATAGTCGAAGAATACAAAGCCAAGTTTGGCTTTGATGCCGAAGATCCGGAGAGCTTTGAGCCACTCGTCGGTATGGGGGTTTTTGCGAAATTCAAAGGTGAAACGATTTGTGTTGGAAATTCAAAGCTGATGAGAGAATTTGGGATTGACGTAAACAGATTGGACGAAGAAGTTTTGAAAATTGTGAAAGAAGGGGTCACTGCAGTATACGTTTCGAGATCTTCGGAATTGATTGGGGTCATAGGCATAGCGGACAAGGTTAAAGAGGGTGCGTTGGAAGCTATAAGCGAGTTAAAAAAGCTCGGATTGAAAGTGGTAATGCTCACTGGAGACAAACTTGAAACTGCAAAGGCAATTGCAGATAAAGTTGGAATTGAGGAAGTCTACGCAGAATTGGATCCGGAGGAGAAAAGTTATGTTGTGAGGGGACTACAGAAAAAGGGCTTTAGAGTTCTAATGGCTGGCGATGGTGTTAACGATGCTCCGGGCATATCCAAAGCAGACGTTGGTGTAGCAATGGGCACTGGAGCTGAAGTGAGCAAAGAAGCTGGAGATATCGTGTTGGTACAAGCAGACTTGAGAAAGATCCCCTTAATACTAAGGATAGCGAGAAAGGTGAACAGAAGAATACGATTTAACCTTTTCTGGGCGTTTGTATACAACCTGACCTTGGTCCCAATAGCGGCGGGTGCTTTAGCTTCTGCTGGATTAACGCTAAGACCAGAAATGGCAGCTTTGGCCATGGCTTTGAGCTCGATAAGCGTAACCCTCAGCAGTTATACGCTGAGCATTTGGAGACCTTGAGTTGTTTCTAAGGATTCTGCGAATCATATTTGCTTTGATTTAGAGCCTTTTGTTGTGACCAAAACGCGTTTATCCCTCTTTTCGTCTCTACAATTGGAGAAACGTTAATAAGTCGATGCCTTGAGACCTCCAGGGATGGAAGAGGTTCACAGTAATAGTTGGTGATAGCACAAACATGGCTGAAATTTCCGATGAGAGTGTAGCTCTCGTTGTTACCTCGCCACCATACTAGCACCTAAAAGACTACGGAATTCCCGGGCAGATTGGCTATGGGCAAACCCTGCACGAATATTTGTTAGATCTTAGCCGGGTTTGGAAGGAGTGCTTTCGTATCTTAATGCCTGACAGAAGACTTTGCATCAATATCGGCGACCAATTCGCTCGTGCAATCGTTTATGGTAGATACAAAGTCATCCCGCTCCACGCTGAAATCATCGCTCAATGCGAAGC
>JBKBUO010000083.1:0-4069 GCA_046290005.1 Archaeoglobaceae archaeon
TCATTAGCTTTGGAGAAGCTAAGAGATTACAAGCTGATCTATGTTCCAAAGGATCTAAGTTTTAGCTTTGAGAAGTTCAACAACGAAGCTTTGTTTGATTCGATTTCAAGGCTTAATGTTACGAAAGAGAAAATAGAGGAGGCTAAGACGTATTTTGAATATGGAGAATTTGAAAAAGCGTACGATTCCCTTAGATACGCTAAGATTGAACTGTTTAAGACTAGAAAGATTGTAGAGTTGACGATAGAGGAATTGGAGAAAAAGATCGCAATTCCTTTGCCAAGAGAAGTCGTTTACGGAATCATCGAAAGATACGAGAAGGAGATCGAAGATCTTGAAAAGGCAAGGGAGATGAAGAGGACTTACATAGAGTTATACTTGAATGGAAGCGAATTCTGGGTTGGGGAGAGCTTCGAGATCTTTGGGAAGCTGTACTCTGATAAGGCTTTGCCGAATAGAAATGTTACCGTATTTTTCGAATCTCAGAGATTTGTCTTGAGAACAGATGAAAAAGGTGAGTTCAGCTTAACCCTTAGAGTTCCATATGTTTATAAAGAGAAGACGAAGGTTGAAGCATTCTTTTACCAAGAAGGAGATTATTCAGCAGCGAAAAACAGCACTGAGATAAAAATAAAGTTCCTGGAGCCAAGGATAGAGATCGAGTTGAACAAAAAGGAGTTCTTACCTGGAGAAGTTGTCAAAGTCAAAGCGATAACGGATCAAGAAGCCGAAATTGAGTTCCTTGGAGAGAAAGAGATCTCGAATTACGCAGAGTTCGTAATTCCCCTCAACGAAAGCGAGGGAGAGAAAAGGGTGATCGTCAGAACAAATCCGAAGGGAATAATTGCCCCGGGATTTGCATCTGAAAGCATTTACGTTTATAGAAAGGATGTTTCTGTTCAATTAGACTTTCCATTCATCGTTTTTTCTGGAACTGGCTTTGATTTAGTTGGAAAGATAAACGAAAGTCTGAACGGAGTTGCAATTATTAAATTCGGGGACAAAGTTTACGATGGGATGATCGAAGATGGGAAGTTCAGCGTTAGGGTTCAAGCGCCTTTTTCTCAAAGCTCAAAGGAAAAAGTTGTTGTTAGCCTTGATTTCGAGGACAAAAGGTATAGGTCTGTTCAGAAAGAAGCTGAGATCGTTTTGATAAATCCAATCGTTTTCGCTCCATTTTTTGCACTGCTCTACTATGCGACCAGAAAAAGGAAGACTGACACTTTTGTGGAAGAAAAAGTCGAGATTATAGAAGAGAAGGAAAAAAGCCCTTACTTGGAGTGCGCTGAGATAATTGCAAGGATGAGCGGTGTAGAGATCTTGAAAAGCGACACGATAAGGGAATACCTTTCAAAGGTCAGGGGGAAGATAAACGAGGAGCTGTTCTCGAAATTCGAGAACCTTTCTTACATATACGAAGAACACGTTTACGCTGGAAGAGAGCTGAAAAAGGAGTTTTACGAGATCTTGGAGGAGATAAGATGCGTCAAGAAATCTTGATCGCCTTAGCAATATCTTTCTTCGTATTGCTCCTGCTCATCTACTTCGTTCCGAGCGGTGAAGACTTAGACTTGAGAAATCCCTACTGGAATGGGATGAAGAACTTCTCCGCAGTTGCAACGAAATCTCTCGAGATAGAGAGCTCAAAGGCTCTGTTGATCGTAGCAAATGGAGACTTTTCGAAGGAAGAAGTTGAAAAGATAAGGAGATTCGTTGAAGAAGGTGGTCTCTTAGTTGTTGCAAACGAATTCGGAGATTCAAATTCCCTTCTGGATGGGCTGGGTTTAAAAGCGAGATTCAATGGGTCGATGATCTGCGACAGGATTTTCAAGTATAGGAGCAAAGAGCTACCAATCGCTTTTTCAAACGATCTAATCTTGATTCTAAACAAGGCAACTTTTATAGAAGGTGAAGTCAAGGAGATCGCGAAGACTTCTGATTTCAGCTTTTTATGCGAGAACGAATTGATCTCTGGACCTTTTGTCGTTGCAGGAGAAGTTCAATACGGGAAAGGGAAAGTCTTGCTTATATCTGATTCGAGCATTTTCACGAACTCGATGCTCAGCTTAGGGAACAACTCGGATTTCTTGGAAAAGATATTTGATAGAGAAGTGCTTGTTTATGCGAAAAGATCCGCTCTTTCAGATGCAAAGGATTTTGTTGAATTCCTCATGAGTTCCCCAGAGTTCAGATACTCTTATATTGTCTTGCTTTCCCTGATCTTCTTGAGATTTGGGAAAAGGAGAAAGAGGGAGGGAGAGCTTGAAAAAGTCGTTAGAGAGAACCCTGACTGGGATAAAGAGCTTTTGAGGAGGTTGGAAAATGAGAGAGCTAATAGATGAGGTATCGAAGTTTGTTGTAGGGCTACAAGACGTGAAACTCGTCTCAACGATAGCAATTCTTACAGAAGGGCACGTTTTGATCCAAGGATTTCCTGGGAGCGGGAAAACTGTTTTTGCCAAGAACTTTGCAAAGGCGATAGGTTGCGATTTCAAAAGAGTTCAGATGACCCCTGACTTGCTCCCAAGCGACATAATCGGCTCTTATTACTACGATATTCAATCTGGAAAATGGATCCTTAGAAGGGGTCCGATATTTTCGAACGTTCTCCTCATTGACGAGCTAAACAGAGCTACTCCAAGAACCCAGGCTGCTTTGCTTGAAGCGATGCAGGAAAAACAGGTTACGATAGAAGGGGAGACTTTTAAGCTTCCGAGGCCATTTTTTGTGATTGCAACGCAGACTTTTGGTGAAGGCACTTATCCTCTTCCAGAGGTTATGGTAGATAGATTTGCCTTTTCAATAGAGACGAGTTATTTGAAGAGAGAGGAAGAGCTCGAAGTCCTTTCTAAGATTGACTTCATAGACGAATCGATTGCAAACGAGATCTTGAATCAAGAAAAAATTTTTGAGAGAATCGAAGAAGTGAAAAAGGTCTTCGTGTCTGAGAGTGTGAAATCATACATCGTCGACATTGTGAACGATTTGAGGAAGAGAAGGGAAGTTCTTTATCCGATAAGCACAAGGGCAGCGATATGGCTTTTCAAGGGATCGAGGGCTTTCGCTTACTTAGAGGGGAGAAAATACGTGATACCAGACGACGTAAAGAGAGTTGCCTTCTACACCTTGGCTCATAGGATAAGGTTAAAGCCTGAAGCGTTGGTTGAAGAAGTTGGAGCCTTTGAAGTCTTGAAGGAGACCTTGGAAAGAGTAGAGGTTGAGAAATGAAACTGAGCGAATTCGGAACAAGGATCCTTGCTTTTTCATTTTTTCTGATCTTTTTCAATCTCCTCTTCTTCGATTACATCGTATTCGCTTCGATCGTCTTTGTTTTTCTTCTATTCATCCTCGACGCAGTTGTTTTGAAGTTCTCAAATGTTGAATTGGATCCTAGAGAACTCAGGGTTTCGATGACCGCTGGTGAGAATATCTCTTTTGATCTCATTGTCAAAAAACCAGCTTACCTCAGATTTTCTCATGCAAAGGCTGAAAAGCCAATGAGTTTTGAATCGAACAGGATTTCCTTGAATCCAAAGATATTTGGGATATACAGGAGCTCTTTAATTCTTGCGTTCAAATTCTTGGGTCTCTTTTTAAAAGAGCTTTCTTTGAAATCCGAAGCAAAGGTTTACCCGAGGTTCTTCAGAGAGTTTTTGATAGCATTGGGAATGATTGGAGAAGGGAAGCCTTCAAAGGAAGCTGGAATCGGTCTTGAATACTTTGGATCAAGGGAATACGTTCCGGGAGATGATCTCAGGGCAATAGATTGGAAGGCAACTGCGAGAAGGCAGAAGATATTCGTGAAAGAGTTTCACAAAGAAGCTGGAAGAGGTGCAATTTTTGTCTACGATCTAAGGAGTCCAGGAGAAGTTTGCGCAGACGAAGTTGCGAAGGCTTTCCTGTCTTCTCTGATCTCGATCGATCAGCCAATAAGCCTTCTAATACACAATGGAGAGAAAGTCCTTTATCATGCGGAGAAAATTGACCGATTTGAAGCGCTTAAGATATCCCTTAAGCACATCTTTGAAAGATTCTTTTCAAATCCCGAGACATTTGAGATCTTTGAGCC
>JBKBUO010000084.1:0-3925 GCA_046290005.1 Archaeoglobaceae archaeon
AACTTCTCGAGCAACTTCGCGAGCTTGGTGCGATTTGCATCGTCTGTTATATCATAAACGACCAAGTGGAGCATAAATCCGGATGAACTCTTCGACCACTCTTCCAAAGTCTGTTTTCTTCCCTTTTTCAAGTGCTCCAGCGTAGTCCACAACTGTCATCATGTTAATGCAGAACAATGCAAGCTTCCTGAAATCTTTTTCACTAACAAATCTTTTCCAGATTTCCGAGTTTTCTTCTTTGAGAATTTCAAGAGTTCCTCCGTATTCCAGTCTGCAACCATTTAAGCGCTTTCGGATCGATTCGTTTACCTTTTCCATTGCCTTTTTAACAGAACTCCCTTCTAAATCTATGTATTTTAGTGCGATGCTTTTGTGTTCCTCGAGAATCTCCTCGAACTCTTCACTTTTATTGCAGACTTTGAAGTCCTTAAATTCGATTTTGAATTTCTTTATCCTATCTTTTAACCCCATCGCATAGTGATGGTATAGAATTATCGCTTCTACAAGCTTAGAGTTTAAATCTGGGAACTCTCTTGTGAAAACGTGCGAAATAAAGGCTGAAAAAATTTCATGCCCAAGAAAGCTCTTTTTTCCCTGATAAAAGATCTTTCCGGAGTCATGAAGAACGATTGCGATTCGAAAATCTTTTTCTGCTTTTTCTCCAAACATCTTCCAGAACTTTTTACACCTTATGCTTTCAAAAGATTCGAGACACCTTTCTATGTGCTCTTCAAGCGTTTGATCTTCTCTCGCGAGTATCATAACCTCAACCCCGATTTTGAATCGTAAAATCCATCGATCAGGAAAGCTACGATGTTTTCTTTAAGAATTGCTCTGTAAACTATTCTTGGATCGCTTTTGTTCAACTTTTCCACCAAGCCTTTGCGGCTAAGTTTTATCTGATTTCCTTCCTTAGTGTAAATTCCTTGAACGTTAGCCTTTTTAAAATTGCGGAGCGAAAGTGGGACTACGCATTCTTTTACAAACTTCGACGCTTTGAAGGCTTCTCCATTTCTTTCAACAGTCACAGGAATTTGAATTCCCTCACGAACAAAACTCCCCATCATGTTGAAAAGTATATCTATGGACTTCTTTGAAATCCCTTCCAGATTCCAGTGTATCGATTCGAGCTCTTCAACGACCTTTCTGTCTATCTTAAAATCTTCCTGGGTGTAAACGGCTTCGAGAAACTCAGCATATCCTTTACCATTGTCAACAGATGGTAAATGAACTTTCAACTCATTCGAGTTCTCCTTCAACCATTTCAACGTTTTTTCAACCAAATCTTTGTTATAGACTTTGTAAAACTCATCTTTTTCTGTTTTCTCGAACCAAACGAAAATATTTCCTCCCTCTTCCTCGTATCTCAAAAATCTTCCAAAGCGCTGAATCAAGGAGCTTGCAGGAGCTATGTCGCTGATGAGCAAGTCTGAGGAAATGTCTACACCTGCTTCAACTACTTGTGTCGCTATAACGATGCGATTTTTCTTTAACTTTTCTATCTTCTCTTCTCTATCTCTCTCCACGAACCTCGAATGAATTAGCAAAGCTTCTTGGCCATTTTCGCTTAAAAAATCGTAAAACTTCACAGCTTCCTCGATGGTGTTGAAGATTATCAAAGCTTTAGAGAAGTTATCATCTTTTGTCCAATCTAAGATTCTTTCAAACTTCTCAGCAGTATTCAGACACTCTATTTCTATCTTATACTTCTTTTCGACTCTTTGTGAGTAGAAATCTCGATCGCTGGTCTTATCAAAACTTATGAATCTCCCAAGACCGTTTTCTTCGAGCTTTATTTTCAAAGCACTTGGCAATGTTGCAGACATTAAAAAGACCCTTTGATCAAATTTTTTTGCGATTTTTAGCAGAGAAACTAAAAAACTGAGTGATTTCGTCGAATCTGCAAGCAGATGAACTTCATCGAGAATAAGATTTGAAAAAACAACCGATGCGATTGCAAAAAAGTAATGACCGTAGCTTTTTTCAGCGTAGACCTTTTCAAGATCTTCTGGAGAGATTCCAAATAAGTTCAAAGACAATGTGTCGACAGTGGTGAGGGTTATCGGTTTTATCAAATACGGGGAATCTGGATTGTGCATGTATCTTTTTCCAACGAATTCCTCCTTTGCAAGTTTGGCGAATTTCTTGAACTGATCCTCTAATAGAGACCTAAGAGGATACGTCACTATGCACTTGAACTCCTCTTCAATGGAATAAAGTGCAAGTGAAGCTGAAATTGTCGACTTCCCATAGCCAGTCGGGGCTTCGATTACAAAAAAATTGTTTTCGTTCCAATATCTTTCTATTTCTTCAATTGCAAATTCTACGAAAGCCCTTGGCTTTAAATTATACCATCGCTTTGAAACTGAATCAAGATACTCTCTAAGCATACTACGAAAACCTTGTAAGTATCCGTCTATACTCCCCAGCTCTCCATCTTTCCCTTGGATCGTCGCTATTTTCAAGCTTTCTAATTGCTTCGCCTATTTTCCGTGTAAACTCGTAAAAACCTTCCACATCTCCAAGGACAACAAATCTGTAAAGCCCATTTATCGCAACAAGGATGTTCTCAGCTTCAGAATATCGATTTTTCTTGTTCATCGAAGATAGGGCTTCGAGAAGTATGCCTTCTGGTAATAATATCTTCCTTAGCGAGCCAATTAGCTTCTCCTGATCTCTGAAATACTTCGAGAAAGCTTCAAATCTAGTTTCTTTGAAGAAGTCGAGCGGAACGACTTCGTAGATCTTGTAAGTCTGCCCTTCTGGAGAGATCCTGAAGAGCGAGAGCGAAATTTTGTCCAATTTCTCTTTCTTCAACAAATTCTGAACTTCAACGTTCAACGCAACTTCGGTTAGTAACAACTCATTGGAATAATGTTTTGAGATTATTTTGTTTAGCGCATTTCTTGCAGTATTTTTGATTTCCATCAAGGTTTTTATAAGATCTTTTTTGCCCTCGCTGAGCCTTTTAAGAGTCTCATCTGGAGAGAAGAAGAGGAAATAATAGTTGTTTTGTTGCTGTTGTCTTACAGAAACTACAAACGAAGAATAAATGCCCAACAAAGCTATCAAAGCAACTTCTTTAGAAAGATAAAGCGTCAACTGATCTGAGGTTAGAGCACTTTCAAGAGAACTGAAACCCGTATATCTGTCGATTTTGAATATCTGTGGTGGAGTTATTATATCTTCTTCGTCCTCCTCCTTTTTACTCTCTTTTTTCAACTTTTTTCTCTTGCTCTCTTTTTTCAAACCGATAAAGACTGCTCCTTTACTAAAGTACTTAAATATCTCGATTTCCCTCGAAACCTTAATAATGTTAAAATTCTCTTTAAGTGACTTGAGTAGATTATAGAAGGTTTTCTCGTTTGGTAGCTCTAGTCTAAATTTCTTAAAAATCTCTGGATCGTATTTTCCTCTCATTCTAACTTCGACTTCCTTGATTCTTTCATCTTCCAGACTTGCAAAGGCTTTTGAGAGAAAATCATCTTCGAAATCAATTTCTGTTAGGGAAAAGCTCTTAGAATACTCTGGGATCAAGTAAAGCAGGCCTTCGTAGATGACGGAACTGAGAAAAGTCGAATCTATTGGAAAAGAAAGTTTTACTTTCGGCATCCGATCACCGTTTCATCTTTTGCAAAGTAAGCAACGTAATTCGCCTCAAGTCTAACTTCAAATTCTGGTGGAGTCAGAGGATCTCTCACTATGGGGACTCTAAAAGGCAGTGCTTTTTTTCCTGAGAAATAGCTCGAAACCGGATCCTTGTGTTCAGGAATGTAGGGGTTCATGTAAACTTCGAAATCCCATCTTGGCTCAAGCTCATTTAGCTCTTTTATTCCAAAATCAATTGGAAAGCTGAAAGTTGTGCGAACCACTCCTTCCTTCATCTCTACCGAAACTTTTTCAACGTTAACAGCCGAAACTCTGC
>JBKBUO010000085.1:0-3836 GCA_046290005.1 Archaeoglobaceae archaeon
GACCCTTGCAAGACCTACGAAAGCGTTCGCCTCATCGACTGCGCCAAGTGTTTCCGCAAGGACAGAATCTTTCCACACTTTTCCATCGATCGTGTTCGTCTCGAATGGTTTCAGCATTTTAGCACCTCTTTAATGATCTTGTCCGCCAATGCATATGGGTCGATCTCGCCATCGAAGAGAGGTTTGTACCTCCTCATTATCTCAGCCTTTATCTCTTCTATCGCCATTTCAATCGCAGATAACTTTGCTCTCTCTTTTCTCTTCTCTTGAAGTATTCCGTTAGTCTTAAGAACCTCGTAATGCTTTTCAATCTCATTGGCAAGCTCTTTAATCCCTATTCCGCGATCTGCAATTGTTTTAATCACAGGTTTCTTCCACTTTAGTCTTTCCATCAGCTTTCGATCGTCCGCATGGCTCAGCTTTGTGAGTTCCATCACAGTCTCTTCGTCGAGTGAGAGCATGTATTTTATCCATCTCTCAACGTTTTCCGCACCTTCGAGGTCTGATTTGTTTATAACGAAGATGTCCCCAATTTCCAAGATTCCCGCTTTGTTCACTTGAATGTCATCGCCAGTCTCGGGCATAAGGATAACCACTACCGTGTCCGCAACCTCGAGCACAGCAACTTCGCTTTGCCCAGCACCAACGGTTTCCACGAGAATCACATCGTAACCTGCGGAATCTAAGAGTTTTACAACCTCGCCAGTTTTCTTCGCTATACCACCAAGCCTTCCACGAGACCCCATGCTCCTAAAAAAGACCTTCTCATCGAGCCAGAGGTTCTTGTTCACATCTGCACCATCAAGGCGAAGGCGATCCCCAAGCAAAGCTCCGCCTGTGAACGGCGAACTTGGGTCGACTGCAACTATTCCAACGCTTTTGTTGCGCTTTCTGAACTCCTCGGTCAACTTGCTCACTATAGTGCTTTTTCCAACCCCGGGAAAACCGGTTATACCCACTACGTGCGCTTTACCGGTCTTTGGATATATCCTGCGTAGGATTTCCTTTGAGATCGGATGCTCGTTCTCAACGTATGTTATTGCTTTCGCCAAAAGCCTTCTATTTCCCTTCGTAATTCCCTCAGCGATTTCTTCAGCGTTCATTTCATTCCCTTTCTCTTCTCGGGAAGCTTTTCTCTTATAAACTTAATTATTTCTGAAATCGGGGTCCCAGGTATGAAGATACCATCCACGCCTGCTTCTCTTAGTTTCGAAAAATCGTCATGCGGAATCGTTCCGCCAACGAGAATTAGCATTTCATCAGGATTTCCACCAAATTCGCGGATGTATTGGATTATCCTTGGAACAAGTGGAATATGTGCCCCGCTGAGCAAAGAAACTCCGACAACGTCAACGTCTTCGTCAACCACAGCTCTTGCAACTTCTTGTGGAGTGCGATGGAGTCCGGTGTAGATTACTTCAAAGCCCGCATCCCTCAAAAACCTCGCAAGCACCTTAGCACCACGGTCGTGCCCATCGAGTCCGACTTTAGCGACGAGCACTCTTATCTTCTCCATACCACCACCTTAGATTATTATCGGCTTTCTATAAGTCCCGTAGACCTGCTTAAAAATCCCCATTATTTCTCCAATAGAAGCGTAGTTTTTCACAGCCTCAAAAACCGCTGGCATTACGTTTTCTTTGTTCTCACAACAGCTCTTTATCCACTCGAGGTTCTCCTTCACCGCTTTGTTGTCCCTCTCAGCTCTTACTTTCCTCAACCTCTCTATCTGCCTCCTCTGCACCTCCGGATCAACTTTAAGCAATGGAATTCTTAGATCCTCCTCAATTCTGAACTTGTTCACACCAACTATGTATCTTCTCCCCTCCTCAACTTCTCTCTGATACCTCGCCGCCGAGTCAGAGATTTCTCGAACGAAAAAGCCGTTCTCAATTCCCTTTAAAACTCCTTTTACCATGCTACCGTTTCCCATTTCTCTGATCTTCTCAATGTATTGCCAAGCAAGCTTTTCCATCTTATCCGTGAGCCATTCCACGTAGTAGCTTCCGCCAAGGGGATCGACAACGTTCGCAACTCCGCTTTCGTATGCGATGATTTGCTGAGTTCTCAAAGCAACCCTTACAGCTTCTTCACTCGGCAAAGCCCAGGCTTCGTCGAAGCTATTTGTGTGCAGGCTTTGACAACCTCCAAGAACAGCTGCGAGCGCTTGGATTGTGACTCTAACGATGTTGTTCAAGGGTTGTTGCGCGGTAAGCGAACAACCTGCTGTCTGGACATGGAACTTCATCCACCAAGATCTCGGATCTTTTGCGCCGTAATCCTTCATTATCTTTGCCCATAGCCTTCTCGCAGCCCTGAACTTTGCAATCTCTTCAAAGAAGTCGTTGTGCGAATTGAAGAAGAAGCTAAGCTGTGGGGCCAATTTATCGATGTCGATTCCACGCTCCATCGCAGCTTCGACGTAAGCCATGCCGTCTGCGATCGTAAAAGCCAATTCTTGCACAGCAGTAGATCCGGCTTCCCTTATGTGGTAGCCTGAGATGCTTATGAGGTTGAACTTCGGAACGTTCTTAATTCCCCACTCAAAGATGTCGACGATTATCTTTAGCGAAGACTCTGGTGGCAAAACTATGGTGTTCTGCGCATGAAACTCCTTGAACATGTCGTTCTGAATTGTCCCCCTTATCTTATCCCTTGGTACACCTTGCATGTCACCAATCGCCGTATACATCGCCAATATTATTCCCGCAGGTGGATTGATCGTGAACGACGTGGAGACCTTGTCCAAAGGTATGCCGTCAAAGAGGATTTCAAAGTCCTTAAGTGTATCTACCGCAACTCCACATTTTCCAACTTCTCCATCTGCCAACGGATCGTCGCTGTCAAGTCCCATAAGCGTTGGAAAGTCGAAAGCTGTGCTCAAACCAGTCTCTCCTTCCTCAAGAAGCATTTTCCATCTTTTATTGGTATCTTCAGCGGTCCCAAAACCAGAGAATAAGCGCATTGTCCAAAGTCTGCCACGATACATCGTCGGATACACACCACGGGTGAATGGAAACTCTCCCGGATAGCCTATGTCCCTTAAGAAGTCAAGATGCTCAATGTCGATTGGATCGTAAACATTGGCGAGCTCGATTCCAGAGAGAGTTTCGAACTTTTCGACTTCTCTTTCGCTTTTTGACAACCAGGGCTCGAGACATTCTTGTTCCCATTCCTTCCTTTTTTCTCTCAACCTTTCGGTTAACTCTCCCATATTTGTATTTTAAGCGAAGAAGTTAAAAACTTTTTTGTATTTATCTGTTTAAATTTCGAAAAGCTTAAAAACGCATGAAAAGTAAATGAATTTACAAGAAAGAGGTGAGAGATATGGGACTTTCGGAGGTATATAAGGAATTCATAAATCTGACGCAACTGCCCGACGATGAAAAGAAAGCGAAGATGATGGAGGAGTTTTTCAGAAAACTCAACGCAATGCAACTGCCGGAATACTTCAACTGGGCTGAAGAAGTGTTTGAGGGGATCAACGTTAGGGAAAGAGGCGACAAAACTGCGCTGATTTGGTCAAATTTGGATACTGGAGAAAAGAAGAAGTTTAGCTACGCTGAATTTGCGAAAGAGGGTAACAAGCTCATCAACGCTCTACGTGGCGCGGGATTGCAAAAGGGAGACAATCTATACATGATGATCCCACTGTTCCCAGAGATCTGGTTTGCCACATTTGCAAGTGTCAAAGGAGGCTTCATCGGTGTTCCGACTGCAACAATTATGACTGTTCGTGAGTTGGAGTTCAGGTTCAAGACTTATCCACCAAATGCGGTGATAGCTGACGAGAACTCAGCGAAGGTGATCGATGAGGCAATAAAGAGCACTGGCGT
>JBKBUO010000086.1:0-3769 GCA_046290005.1 Archaeoglobaceae archaeon
ACCATTCAAGAGTGGCGTTCAAAATTTCCTTTATCTCGTCGTATGGTTTCTTCACTTCAACGAATGGCACCGCAACCCAGCCGATAATAGCTCCTTCGAGAACTGGCGCCTTTCCACCGACGAGAATTGTTGCACCCCTTTCTTTCCCGGGTTTCAGAGCTTTGGGCATCTTGTTTATGCAGTGCATACAGCGAACACAGTTCTTTGCGTCGATTTTCAGCTCTTTTCCATCCCAGCTAATTGCCTTTGTTGGGCAAAGCTTCACTACTTCGTTCTCTATGTCCATCCACTTTGCATATTCCTTCACAGCCTCATAGTCGATTTGAATTTCGTCTTTCCAAGTTCCGATGATTGCAAAGTCCGCTCTTGCCTTAGAAGCGACGCAGTCGTTGGGGCAACCAGAGCACTTTACCTTGAATTTGTATGGATACATCGGTCTGTGCAACTCATTCTGATATGTCACCGTTAAATCGTAGCAGAGATCTAGTGTGTCATAACAGGAGAATTCACAAAGCGCAGAACCCATGCAGGCTGAAGGTGTCCTAAAAGCAGAACCGCTACCACCGAGGTCGAAGGGAATTTCAAGCTTGCCGAGGTCTTCGAAACAAGGTTGCAGATATTCGCTCCTCGTTCCGAGGAATATTATATCCCCAGTAGAACCGTGCATATTTGTTAATCCGCTCCCCCACTTCTCCCAGACATCGCACAAGCCACGGAGAGCTTTTGTTGAATAGAACCAGCCTGCGGGCATGTTTATACGCATCGTGTGGAAGTGCTCCACTTCTGGCACCTTGTCGCCGAGGTCGGAATACCTGCCTATAACTCCGCCGCCATAACCGACGACTGAGACTATGCCACCGTGTTTCCAGTGTGTCTTCTTGTCCTTGTAAGAGATCTCGAGTAGCTTTAACAACCCACGGGCTGTTTTTGGCAACTTTAAATCCTTCCCTTGTGAAGCGAGTTTTTCCATGTTCTCAGCGGTCTTTTTGACTTCCTTAACAAAGCTTGGCCATGGTCCCTTCTCAAGTTCATCAAGCAATGGTGTTTCTGACATTTTGCCACCTCCAAAGTTCTTTCGTTCAGGAATATATAAGAATTTCGAATTTCAATCGGATCTGCGGTTTCAAATACCACAACACTTAAAAACCGTTCATTGAAATAGAGAGAAGCCCGGGTGGTGTAGTCCGGCCCAACATGTGGGCCTGTCGAGCCCACGCCCCGGGTTCAAATCCCGGCCCGGGCGTTTTTTGGAAATTC
Source organism: Archaeoglobaceae archaeon (assembly GCA_046290005.1). GTDB lineage: Archaea > Halobacteriota > Archaeoglobi > Archaeoglobales > Archaeoglobaceae > WYZ-LMO2. The sequence continues at coordinate 1,258 of JBKBUO010000086.1, forward strand.
CTTCTTTTGGCTTTTTCTTGGTAAAAGAAGGTCTATGATTGGTTTTTTTCTTTTGGTATGGTTTGTGGTTTTGCACTCTACTGACTTGTAGGAGGGAATCTGATAAAAAGTTGCGAAAAGTGCAAAGGATCGTTCATATTTAGCTCTTAACGATTATGAAGATTCGATTGTCTGCGATCTTTCGATCGACTAAGATCAGCGTCTTTCGCTTTCGACAAAGGCCACTAAGAGTTTGATTTTCCTACCAATTCTCTCCTCAATTCTATCTATGAGCTCCTCGTCTTGGATGTCTCTGATTTCTCGTTCAAAGATGTTGATGTGTGGCTTCAAGTTTACTTCTACCCTCATTTCATCACCGATCGTGAATACCTCGAGCAAGTTTAACGCTTTCATCATCAGAATGTTCGTGTATAACGTAGAGAAACTCGTAGTGGGGAAGTCCTTCCTAACATTTTCAAGAATCTCACCAAGAGTGGGGTGTCTGTTCCCAATTTCTGCGATCACCTCAACCAACTTGAGCCTTTGGGGTGTAAGCTTCAGATTAGCAGACTTCATCGCTTCGATCGCCTTTTCCTTCCACACATCCAAAGTTCTACCCCTGCTTTTATATTTTTCTTTTTAGAAACTACTTCTAAATCGAAACCTTTTTAAATTCTAAAATTCATGGTTTTAGAGGTGGGTTCATGCAGAGGAGGAAAAGATGGATCACCGATTGGTGGCCAGAAAGACTCAACTTGAAAGTTTTAAGGCAGAACTGCCCGAAAAGTAATCCCTACGGTTCAGATTTTGACTACGCGAGGGAGTTTGAGAGCCTCGATCTTGAAGCGGTAAAAAGGGATCTAAAAGAAATCATGACGAAGTCTCAAGACTGGTGGCCAGCCGATTTTGGACACTATGGTCCGCTTTTCATTCGATTAGCCTGGCACAGCGCCGGAAGTTACAGGATCTTCGATGGTCGAGGCGGAGCAAGAAGTGGAGAGATTAGATTCCCGCCAAGGATCAATTGGCCCGACAACATCAATCTCGACAAGGCAATTCGCTTACTTTGGCCAATAAAGCAGAAGTATGGAAGAAAGATTTCCTGGGCAGATCTAATAGTCTTAGCTGGAAACATCGCTTTAGAATCGATGGGCGTAAAGACGATTGGTTTCGCTGGAGGTAGGGAAGACGTGTGGGAACCCGACGAGAGCACAGACTGGGGACCAGAGATCGAAATGCTTTCTGGGAAGGAGCGCTTTAAAGAAGGAGAACTAGAAAGACCATTCGCAGCAACTGAAATGGGACTAATATACGTGAATCCAGAGGGTCCAGAAGGTAACCCAGACCCAGTTGAGTCTGCGAAACAAATCCGTGAGGCTTTTAGAAGGATGGGGATGAACGACGAAGAAACAGTGGCCTTGATCGCTGGTGGACATGCGTTCGGCAAATGCCATGGCGCAGCGCCTAACACATTTCTCGGACCGGATCCAAGTTCCTCGCCAATAGAGCAACAGGGGCTGGGATGGAAGTTCAACTATAAAAGCGGAAAAGGACCAGACACCTTCACCTCCGGCTTTGAGCTTACATGGAGTCCAACACCGACGAAATTTGGAATACAATACCTGCATCTCCTATTCAAACACGATTGGGAGCTTACAAAGAGTCCTGCAGGGAGATACCAATGGGTTGCAAGGGATGCGCCCGCGATAATCCCGGATGCGCACGATCCGAGTAAAAAACATCCGCCAATGATGCTCACGTCCGACTTGGCTCTGAGATTCGATCCGATTTATTCGAAGATAGCGAAAAAGTTCCTCGAGAATCCAAAAGAATTCGAGGAGGCGTTTGCAAAGGCTTGGTTCAAGTTAATTCACAGAGACATGGGGCCAAGGGATTGCTACCTCGGCAAAGATGTGCCAAAAGAGGTTTTCATATGGCAAGATCCGTTACCAACGAGAGATTACGAACTAATAGATGAAGAAGACGTCGAGAAGTTGAAAAAGGAAATCCTCAGCTCTGGACTAAGCGTTCAACAACTCGTATACACCGCGTTGTCCTCCGCCATCACATATAGAGATTCAGATAGAAAAGGTGGGGCCAATGGAGCGAGGATAAGGCTTCTACCGCTCAAGAACTGGGAAGTTAATCACCCAGAGGATTTGGCAAAGGTTATTAATGTTTACGAGAGAATAAAGGCGGATTTCGATGGAGAGAATAAAGAGAAGAAGGTATCCATAGCGGATCTGATAGTCATCGGTGGAAATTCTGCGATAGAAAAGGCTGCTAAGGAGGCGGGATTTGAAGTAAAAGTTCCATTCGCTCCGGGAAGAGTGGATGCACTGCAAGAACAAGTAGACTTAGACTTCTGGTCAGTTTTGGAACCAACAGTATGCGGGTTTAGGAATTATGTAAAAGATCCGAAGATCAACCTAAGAGTCAAAGTTGAAGAGCTCCTTGTCGATAAAGCGCAACTCTTAAGACTTAGCGTTTCAGAGCTTGTCGTCCTTTTTGGCGGAATAAGGGCAATTGGAGC
>JBKBUO010000008.1:0-1894 GCA_046290005.1 Archaeoglobaceae archaeon
GACATAACACTCGTGGATGACGATGGTAATGAGATAACGAAACCAAACGAGGTTGGACACATCGTCGTTAGACTTGACAGATGGCGCCCAATAGGGCTCTTCAAAGAATACATGGGCGATCCGCAGAAAACAGCGAAAGTCTTTGTTGGAAAGTATTACTACACAGGCGACAAAGCCTTCTTCGACGAAAAAGGCTACTGGTTCTTCGTCGGTAGAGCTGACGACGTGATCAAAACTTCAGACTACAGAGTTGGACCCTTCGAAGTCGAGAGCGCTTTGCTCGAGCATCCAGCGGTTGCGGAATCTGCAGTCGTCGGCAGTCCGCATCCAATAAGATATCAGCTCGTAAAGGCTTTTGTTACACTCAAACCGGGCTATAAACCTTCGAGAGAGCTTGCGCTTGATCTATTCAAGCACTGCAGAAACGTGCTTGCAAGATACAAGATCCCGAGGATCATAGAGTTCGTTCCAGAGCTACCAAAGACCATAAGCGGTAAGATTAGGAGAATTGAATTAAGAGCGCTCGAAGAAGAAAAGAAGAAGAAAGGTGAACGCGTAGAACACGAATACTTCTACGACGACTTCCCCGAACTCAAGAGTGCTGCCTAATTTCCAAAATTTTTTATGGTTACTGGTGTTTTTTACCATGAGAGCTTCAGCAAAAAAAGCTATTTAACCCTAGGAAATAGGCTCAAAGATTTTCCAAAGGCTTTTGGTCTTCTAAAGGGCAGAAATTTTACTCTATTTGAGTCGAAGCCAGTTGATTTTGATCTTCTCAGAAAAGTCCATACGGACAGAATGATAGAAGCAGTTCTAAGTGAGACTCTTTGTTCCACCGCAATGATATCTGCGGGTGGTGTTGTCAAGGCTACGGAGCTTGTTTTTAAAGGTGAGCTGAAAAACGCTTTCTGCTACATAGGTGCTGGAGGGCATCATGCAGGAAGGGATTACTTCTGGGGTTACTGCTGTTTCAACGACGTCGCGCTTGCGATCGAAAACTTGTATGAAAAATTCGGAGAAAAGAGGGTGGCGATAATCGACACCGACGCGCATCATGGCGATGGAACGAGGGAGCTCGTGAAAAATCGTAACGTCCTCCACTTCTGCATTTGCGATCGTGATTATAAATCGAGGGATTCGCTTAAGGTCGATCGAAGCTATTTTCTGAACGATTACTTTGATCTCGTTGCAGAATTCGTAGATAAATGCGAGAAATTTTTACCTTCTCTCATCTTTTGGTATTTTGGACACGACACCCACGTTGGCGATTACGCAGACATTGGGATGAGCGTCGAAGATTACGTGGAGATTGCGAAGATCTTAAGAGGTTGCGCTGAGGATATATGCAATGGTAAACTCGTTGTTGTGCTCGGTGGCGGTAGCTTATCGGATGTAGCAAGGGATTCGACGATTGCGATAATAAAGGAGCTTAGCGAGTGATACCAAAGAATTCTCTTGGTTTGAACTTCTTCTTTTCCAAGAATTCATCGCATCTCTCCCTAAACTCATTCGAGAGCCAAACCATGGCTGTAAGGTCTCTCGCAACTTCACCGCTTGACATAGCAAGCTGAGTCCAAAAGTTGAGTCCCGACTTAATGACCCTAAAAGCTTGGGGGCTACAGTTCTCGATTATTTCCTTTGCAAGCTCCTTAGCTGTTTTTTCAACCTCAAAATCTTCCACAACCCGATTAACGAGTCCAATTCTATAAGCTTCTTCCGCATCTATGATTTTTCCTGTTAACAAAAGTTCTCTTGCCCTTTTTTCACCGACAAGCAACGGCAAGAGCTGAACCCCTAAACCCATTGCTGTGGAGCCAACTCTCACCTCTGGTTGCCCAAACTTCGCATTCTTAGATGCAACCACGAGATCGCAAGCCATTGCAATCTCATTTCC
>JBKBUO010000008.1:1993-31081 GCA_046290005.1 Archaeoglobaceae archaeon
ACCTGCGACGCAATAGCCACGGACTGCTGCGATTGTTGGCTTGCCAACACTGCGCAGAAATCTAACGACGTCGAGATATGTTTCGAACCATTTTATAGCTTCTTCAAAGCTTAAAGCTTCGATTTCACGCAAATTTGCGCCAGCACAGAAGTTCCTGGTTTTTGTTGCGAGTATCATCGCAGAAACCTCTTTATCCGCTTCAACGAGCGCATTGTAGATCTCTTTCAAAAATCTACGGTTTAGGACATTCATTTCGGAATCGCAAAGAAAAATCCAAGCTATTTTGTCTTCGATTTGCAGCTCAACACCTCCCATAGAATAATTCAGCGGGATTTATTTATATCTTTTCACAACTGGGAGTTGATCACCGTTTTCGACCGATGGCAATAATGTAAAGTGGCTCTTCGACGGAGAGGTTAAGGAGTCTTTTGACTTCTTCATCAAAGAAGGCTCCTACAGGCACTGCTCCCAAGTCTAAAGCGGTTGCTTGTAGAAGAACATTCTGCGCAACGTGTCCTACTTCAAAGTGAACATAGCGAATTCCACGCTCCCCATATTTTATAGTAGTTCTCTCATAAACCGCTGTTATTACGATGTCAATCGCAGCGTCCTTAACCCACTTCTGACCAACAGCAGCTGTGGAAAGCTCTTCCCTCATATCTCCCTCCACAACTCTTACGATCTCGTGCGTCTGCGGGAGGTATTTGTAAACACCGGGCTTAACACCTTCAACTCTGCCCAGAACTACGTAAATCTCGAGAGGGTAAAGAGCACCCGCTGATGGTGCAGTTCTAAAGCCCCTTGGATCTGTAATGCCCTGTGCAGACCATAAAAGCTGTGAAAGTTCGTGAATTGTAAGGGGTTCATCGCTGTAGTCTCTAATCGATCTCCTCTCCGCTAAAGTCTTTTCTAAGGACTTCTTGCCATCCAAAGATGGCTCTGGGAGCTTTATACGTTCACCAAATTCCTTGATCTCAAAAGGCTCTCCTCTTTCTGAGGGCTCAAGACAGCCCGCAAATGCGAGCATCAAGATCGCTGTTATCCACTTCTTCATGATATACACTTTGAGTTAACCATTGATTAACTTTTCCCAATGGACTAAAAAAGTGATAAAAGCTTAAAGCTTACAGCTTTTACTTTCAGCCAATACCTTGGCAACTCAGATTTTTCCAGTTATCCCGCATGGGCAATATTTTGTTCCGAGTGGTTCTGTCTCCATCTTTTGCAAATGTTATACAGAGATCAAAACCAAGTAAATTACTTATATATATCTCCAAACACAACTTTGTGGTGTTATGGTTCAATCGACAAAGGATTTTGAAGATCGACTGCTGAGATTCAAAAAAGCAGTTGAGAAGTTCAACAACTACCGTTTTCCAGAAGCGAATGCGGAAATACTGGAAATAAAGGAGGACATAGTTCTCGTAAAAATGACTGGAGTCTTCTGCGTCAGTTGTGGAGTGTTTGACTACTTCGAAGACATCGCAGTTGAGGCAGATGCAGAAGTATTAGACTACGAAGAAGTCGAAGATGGTTTTTTAGTGGAGTATAGGCTGAGATAGAAACTCCTGAGCGAAGTCGCTTTGTTCGAGACTTCCAATAGAGCAAGGGGCATTAAACATATACAAAAAACAAAAAACTCAATCTACTCAGACCAGCTAAAAAACGAACTCAAAGCCCTTTTTCTCAATAAAAGCAAAGAAAAACCCAAAAAGCGCTGGGGGTGGGATTTGAACCCACGCGGGCAAAGCCCAGCAGCTTAGCAGGCTGCCGCCTTACCACTCGGCAACCCCAGCTTAAAGATTTTTACATTAAACGGTTAATAAGACTTTCCAAAACTAAACTAAAATATCTTGGACTTTAAGTCTTCAGCAACTATCTCTGCCACTTTTTTCCCACTCCTTAGCATCCCACCAAATATCGGTCCCATCCTTGGCAAGTTGTGCACCGCCGCCACCGCCATTCCCGTGACATAAAGACCCTCGATCACCTTTCCAGTTTTCTCAACAACCATCTTCTCTGATTTTTCTGCAAAAGCAGATCTTTCTCCCGGAACCATGATCTCAAGCGGGACTTTTCTCGATGCAACCGCAACAACTTCTGCATCATGCCCAGTCGCGTCGATTACCGCCTTGCTTTCCACGAAAATTGGATCCACGTGTAATCCGCTCATCTCGACAGCGCTCCACTGCGCGCAGACTCCGGTGATCCTAAGCGGATTTTCACGAAAGATTACGTCGTCAACCGTTATGCCAAAGATTACCTTCGCACCCGCGTCGATGCACTTCGCTGCGAGCTTTGCCATTAGCTCAGAGGTGTCACAGATTTGAAGGCCGTCTTTCTCAACAGCCCTTATCCCAAAATCATCGAGGATGTCTTTTACATCGCTTTCAAGAGCAACCTTGTGGAAAAGTATCGCTCCTCCACCGATGCCGCCGCCAAAGCTTAGTCTTCGCTCAAAAATAAGAGTTTTAATCCCCATCTCTGCGAGATACTTTCCCGCCGTCAGCCCAGAAGGACCCGCGCCTACGATCAACACATCGCATTCCGCAAAGTCCAACCAATCCTTTAAAGCTTCCTCAACTATTGCCCTCGTTATCTTCGCTTCCATTGCACTCAGGAAATCACTAGATTAATAAGTTTTATGCCAGTTCAAACCATCTTTTTCTTCTCCCTTGCAGATATGAACTCGAAGATCAACTTCGCAGAGAGCGTCTGAGTGATCTTGTTCGCATCGGGAACGACTTCAACGATGTCCATAGCAACGACTCTATCTGCAATCTCCGAAAAAACTGAAAGAAGGATCGAGGGATTCAAACCAAATGGCTCTGGAGTCGAAACCCCAGGAGCAAAACACGGATCAAACGCATCCATATCGATGGAAAGGTATATCCTCTTCTTATTCCCCAGAAGATCAAGGACATCTTCGAAGCTCTTTATCTCCCACGAAAATCTGTATTCTATTCCATGCCTATCTGCGAATTCTCTTTCCTCTTTGCACCCACTTCTAACGCCAACGATAACCACTTCAAAACCACTTTCAAAGACTCTCCTCGTTGTGCAAGCATGGTTAAACTTGTTACCGTCAAACTCGTCCCTTAGATCGAAATGCGCATCGAAGACGAGAAAGCAAGAGCCCTTAAAATTCCCTGTGGTTAAAACGCTAATGCTGTGCTCCCCACCAAGAGCTATTGGAACTCCTCTAACCTTTTGCAGAAGCTGATCCACTCTTTCCCCTATCTCTTCAAACTTGCCGTCGCAAAAAACGTTTCCTGCATCGCAAACCTTTGCAAATGATAGGTCGAAAGAGAAAAACTGTGAGAACGCTTCCAAATTCCAGCTTGCCTCTCTTATTGCGTTTGGAGCAAAACGTGAGCCTGGTTTGAAAGATTGCGTTGCGTCGTATGGAACTCCATAAACTACGTAATCCGCTTCTTCAAGCTTGGAATTTGAAATCGAGAGGAAGGAATCTATGTGCATTACGCCATCCTTTCTATCTTTCTCCTACCCAACGATTCGAGGTATATAACTTCCTTTCCTGCCTCGAGCTTCCCCTTTAACTCCTCTGGAATTGAGAGGTCAAATGTTTCGAAATTGCTGAGATCCATGAGCTGTGCCGTTTCCTTGGAAACACTGAGCACTTGTGCACGCTTTCGCTCAACTATCGGAACGTAGATCTTTGCAGTCACGGGTTCCACTATGCTCCTTTTCTGTGAATCAAAGATCCCTATCGCATCAATTCTCGCCTTTGCAGCTCCATGTTTCCCTGGTTTGCTTACAGAAATGCTCAAAATCTCGCATGGCTCGTCATCGATGACTACGTATCCTCCTTCCCTTAGCTGCCGAACTTCAACCTGTTCTTTCATGTTATCCGCAAAATAGGAAGAAAATTTAAGGCTTTTGTATTTCTTATTTTGTGGATCTGAGAGAGGACGAGGGTGTCGAAATCTTTGGAGTTAAGCTTCGTTGTGACTACATAGCTCACATAAGCGGAAGAGCTGTTTTAGCTATCGAAAAAGCTACGAAAAACAACGAGATTTCGAGTTTAGAATTTGCAAAAGCCTATGCGAGATTTCGTGGCTTGAGATACGCTGGTGTTATCTCAGACAATCTAAAGATCTACGACTTGAAAAAGAACGAGTTCGTGGATGAAGTCGAGTTGGATTTCCTCGAACCAGATGAGAGGTTCGGAAGACTTGTTCTTCTCTTTTTCGAGCTCACGCGTTGTAAAAAGTGCGATCAATGATCTCGGTTGAAACTCGATGAGCTCAAAGGAGGGACAATTCGCGAGTATGAATGAGAGTGCAAAACGATGCCTTTAATGCCCCAAAATTGGGAATTTCTGCAGAAATTAAAATATGCAAAAGCTTTTATTAAGTAAGGAACGAGTCCTTTTCTAATGACGCTGATCGAAGAAGCCAGAAAAGGAAATACGAGCGAATTCGTTAAAAAATGTGCTAAGGTTGAAGGAGTAGAAGTTGATAGGTTACTCAAGCTCATCTCCAAAGGTCATGTTGTAGTTCCAAAGAACGTTCTGAGAGAAATTGAACCAAAGGCAATTGGCTCACTCGTTTCAACGAAGGTCAATGCGAACGTAGGAAGTTCAGCAGAATATGTAAACGTAGAAGAGGAGATAGAAAAAGCCATAGTTGCCCAAAAATATGGTGCAGACGCTGTAATGGATTTATCCACTGGGGGAAATCTAAGAGAGATTCGTAAAAAGATACTGGATGTCGTAAAAGTTCCATTCGGAACCGTTCCAATCTATGAAGCAGCAAGGGATTGTAGGAGAATCATAGACATGAGCGAGGACGATTTTCTCAACGTCGTAGAAAGGCAAGCAAAGGAAGGAGTTGATTTCATGACAATACACGTTGGTGTGAACTGGATGAGCGTTGAAAGGCTCAAAAATTCTAAAAGATTGCTCGGAGTCGTCAGCAGGGGAGGAGCGATAACGATTAGTTGGATGATTCAAAACGAGAAAGAGAATCCATATTACGAGAACTTTGACTACATTCTCGATGTTTTGAAGGAATACGACGTAACTATAAGCCTCGGAGATGCGTTTCGCCCGGGTTGCATTCACGACTCTGGTGATAGGGCAAAATACACAGAGTTCATAATCCTTGGAGAGCTCGTAGAAAAATGCAGGGAAAATGGAGTGCAGTGCATGGTTGAAGGTCCCGGACACGTGCCCTTGGATGGTATTTTCCCAGCTGTAAAGGCGATGAAAAGCGTTACAGACAACGCCCCGCTTTACTTGCTTGGTCCTCTTGTCACAGATATAGCAGCTGGTTACGATCACATTGCATCCGCAATCGGTGCTGCAATCGCAGGAATGGCGGGAGCGGATTTCATTTGCTATGTCACACCGTCTGAACATCTTGGCTTGCCAACGATCGAAGACGTGAAAGAAGGGGTTATCGCAGCGAAGATCGCAGCTCATGCGATCGATCTCGTAAAGGATGGACAAAGGGAAAGAGCGAGAGCCAAAGACTACGAGATGTCCTTAGCAAGGAAAAATCTCGATTGGGAGAAACAATTTAGTCTATCCCCGGACCCAGAAAAGGCAAAAAAGATCTGGGAGAGAAGGAAGGCTAAGGGAGATTATTGTAGCATGTGCGGCGATCTCTGCGCGATCAAACTCGTTGAAAACTATCTCTCAAATCCCTTATCTTTGTAACAAGATGTGATCCTTCGCTCCGTAAAACTCGACACTTTGATCTTTGTATACTCCGCTTTGCATCGGTTGAGGATAACTAAAAAGCTTGCATTCCTTAGCTCACTTTTAACTCGAAATTCCTCTCCAAAAACCTATTTTTGGTCTTCAAAATTTTCTTCTCCATCTTGCGCAGAACTTAAACGGGCTCGCCGGGAGTTGAACCCGGATCTGGGGTTCCGGAGACCCCAAGGATATCCGCTACCCCACGAGCCCTAAGATAGCTTTGATTTCTGCACATATATTTTTGCACATATCTTAGTCATCTGCCATGCTATGGTATGACTATGTATGGAGCGTCATATTATTATGGGAGTGCGTGTATGTGGGTAGGACGTTTCGAACACGATATTGAAAAGGCGGCTGAGCTTTACTTGAAGACAGCCCAAAGGTTTAAAGAGTTAGGCGACGACTCTACTGCATCATTCAACACAAACGTAGCATTGGCACTCTGCGAACAGTATGCACTACAAAAGGCACGCAAGTTACCGTCACTCATCCATAATATCATCGACTTTACCTCGACTGTTGCTTCTATCCTTATACACAAGCGGGAATTACGTGAAGATGGAGCGGGTTTTAACTTTGAAGCACGTGTTAGGGAACTCATCAGACATTTTGATGGAAGAACAGCATTTGGCTTGTTGTTTGGCTTGCAAGAGGACAAAATAGTGCTCCATAGGTACGAAGAAGTTAAGGAGGCGTCGTTCATACCAGATGATGATGAAATAGGTATAGTTTTTAACGATAAATCTCCAATAGAAATAGACATCATGGCTCTGCGAAAGGTCCGTAGAAGACGGTTTATATTAGTCTGCGAGTGTAAGTACCGTTCACGAAAACCAATAACTGTTGGTGATCTGGATCTCTTAGAACGGAAGGCAAAGTTTATCGAGAAGAGATACGAAAAGATAGCACGACTTGAGGGCGAAATGAAACCTAAAGTAGAGGAAAAGTGGTTCGTCACCACTGGACGCTTTGAAAATATCCGTTTCGACTACGCCAAATCTCACCAAATCAGATTAATAGATCTAAAAAAGCTAAATGACCTAATGGGAGAGTTTGGTCTGAGGAAAATACTAGGACCAAGCCGAGGGTCATAGGAAACCCAAGGCTTATAGGACCTCGGTCCACATTGGATGCTTAGATTTAGATAAAACACTACATAAAAAATAGAGAAAAATATAAGATTTTTATCGCCCTCTACTTTCATGCAGATCATACCAATAGCCTTCGACTCCATGGGAGTTCGAAGCATGGCGACCTTCGTTAAAAGCGACGACGTTGGCATAACAATAGACCCAAGCGTTAGCTTAGCTCCTCTCCGCTACGGATTGCCCCCACATAGGATAGAGATAGAGAGGATGAACGAGAAGTGGAATGAGATAAAGGGTTTCGTTGCAAAAAGCGATGTCGTAATTGTTACACACTACCACTACGACCATCATAATCCAGAAGAGGTCGATGTGCTCGCTGAAAAGAGAGTTTTGGTGAAACATCCAAGGGAGAAGATAAACAGAAGCCAAATGGGTAGAGCGAGCTATTTCCTCGAAAAGCTTAAGGAGAAGGGACTCGAGTTCGAGTTCGCAGATGGGAAGAGATTCGAGATCGGGAACACTTTGATAGAATTTTCTAAACCCGTTTTTCATGGCGTAAATCAAAAGCTTGGTTTTGTCCTTGAGGTTTACATCTCGGATTCAAAGAACAGCTTTCTGTTCTCTTCCGATGTCGAGGGACCTATTCATGAAGACCAGACAGCGTTCATAATAGAGAAGGAGCCTGAAATCGTTTTCATCGATGGACCGATGAGCTACATGCTCGGATATCGTTTTTCGAAAGACTCCTTGACCAAAGCGATTGAAAATCTAAAGAAAATTGCAGAGATCGTCGAAACGATAGCCATCGACCACCATTTGCTTCGAGACTTGAATTGGAGGACTGCAATAAGCGAAGTAATAAGCTACGCGCAGCAGTTCTCAACCAAGCTCTGCTCTGCAGCGGAATTTGCTGGAAAGAAAGAAGATTTGCTTGAAGCAAAGAGAAAAGAGCTTTACAGCTTTAATCAATAGCGGATCGCACGCAATCTTCGAGACCTGCAAAGGCTACTTCTACTTTTCTTTTCTTAGGCAAATACTCAAGCGCTTTGCCCGAGTTTACCATTACGCATTTGAAACGCTCAGTTGCTGGAGAAACTACCATGCAGGTGTCTTTAAAAACCTTCACCCCAAGTTTTTCGAGTTCTTCTACAATTTTTCTTGCATCTTCGAAGACTTTCCTCGACGTAAAGATCCAAAACTCCTTTTTAACTCTTCTTCCATCCAAAAGCTTCAGAATTCTCTCAAGTTCTCCTCCAGAGCAATGTGGACAGCCAATCGCGATTAAATCTGGTTCACAAATTTTTTCAAGCTTTCCCTCGATCTCAACCTTTTCCCTTGGAATTTCAAAGTCTTTCCACTCCGGAGTTATGTTCTTTGCGTGGAACATTGCGATGTTTCCAGTCGCTGCGATCGAAGCAGAGAGTAGCTTTAACTCGGTTTCGCTGACTTTCCTATCGAAGACGAAGAGTGGGATTTCCGAAGGTAGCTCAATTCCCGCTTTGTAACCAACAACGGATAAATCGCCCTTTACCTCAACCAAAACAGTTGGAGCCCTGTTTTCCTTTATATGCAATCCATAGTATGGCGTAAATCCGGCGATCGCAGAAGCCAAAGCGCTTATACCACTCTCCCTGTTTGTCCTTGCCCCAATCAAAGAATTTGCATAGACCACTGCAGAACTTTCAGCCCAAGCCAAGTGCTCGCCAAACTTTGGTGTCTTAACGTAGTAAGGGGTGCATGTAAGCGTTATCTCCACCCCAAGGCTTTCAAACGCCTTTAAAATTTCAAATTGTTTTTTATAAAAATCTTCTGTTAAACCCATTTCCCTCCAGCGTTCGCAATCCATTCCCGCTGGATTAAGAGTTGTGTAAACTCTGACTTTTCCCTTTATCGATTTCAACCATTCGATGCCTTCGTCACCTATGTTGTCGTAGCTAACTCCAGAAACGTGCGCTGAAGAGATTTTGACGAATTTCTCTGCCTTGTAAATCCTCGCAAGAGCCCTCAGGATTTTCAAACACTTTTCATCGATTTCAAGCGACTCTATGTCATTAAGAAACATCTTCCACCTCTTTTTTAAGCCACTCCGGAAGCATGAATGCAGAAAAGTGAACGTTTGGATTGTAGTGCTTCGTTTTTCCCTCTATCTTTCTGAAGTTTCTTTTAACGTATCGAAAGCTGTGCTCTCCACTGATTATGAAGCTCCAAAGCGAAAGTGGGTAGGTTGGAATCGTGGAAACGAAGATCTTTCTGTTCATCATACACGCAGAGTTTCGTAGAACCTTCCTAAACAGGTCCCTCTGAACTAAGGGGGATTGTGATTGTGAGCAGAAGACTTTGCTCTTCTCGGCGCAAATTGCGAAGAAGTCTTTGTCAAAAAGCGGGTCGCTTACCCCAACGGGATCCGTGCTATCCACAATTATCACGTCGAAGCTTTCGCAATTCTCGACGAATTTTCTACCATCTCCTATTACGATCTCGACCCTTGGATCCTCAAAGGCTCCGTTGTCTATCCTAAGATATTTTTTGCTCAACTCTATGACGTTTCTATCGATTTCGACGAGCGCAACCTCCTCAACTTCGTGCTTCAAAACTTCCCTCAACGCTCCACCGTCGCCACCACCAATTATAAGAACTTTTTTTGCCTTTTTACAGCTGTTCATTGGCACGTGGACGAGCATCTCGTGGTAAAAGTGCTCATCGAACTCCGTGAGCTGGACTTTTCCATCGATAACGAGGAGCTTTCCAAAGCTTTCGGTTTCAAATATCTCGATTTTCTGGATCGCAGCAACTTCAGCAACCTTCTTTTTGATTGCTATCAGCAATCCACAGCCGTTGTAGCGCTCAATAAAATCCATAAAAAATTTTATAGCTCAGAGGATAAATCTTTTTTCAAAAAGTTATGTAAAGCTATTCGTATAGGATCTGCCTCTGAGATTCGATCCACTCGTCAACCCAAGTCCTCAACTTCTCTATCGTGCTTACCTCGACGTCGTAGATGTTTATTATCCCTATCAGATCCCCCTTGTTTATCTCCCCGTCGATCAGGGGTAGGAAGATGACTTTGCCTATCGTTTTCTCCTCTTCAACCCTCGCAACTCTTTCCAAGACCGCATCGATGAAAACTCCATAGGGATTTCTCATGATACGCATCGGGTATATTACCGAATTTCTCGGTATTTTCAGTTTTTTGACTGCAACAAGACAGGCCTTTCCAGCCTGTAGCTTCTTCTTCTCGTCCGCAATCAACAAATCCCATCTCGCAACTGGCTTCCTCCGGAAACCAAAGGGATCCATTTTCACAAGCTTCCTTATCACACCTCCACCGCTCCTGTAGACCGTCGTGAATTCCTTCTGCTCTCCTTTAACGATCGTCCTATAATCCCTGAGTCCAACAAAGTAGACCGAAATGGCGCCGAGTAGATCTCCTTTTTCTACCTTTCCGTCTTCAATTGGAAGAAATATCGCATGTGTTATCTTCTTACTCTCCTCAACTCTCGAAGGTTTCCCAATCTCCGCAACGTCCACAAGACTACCATATGCATTTAAAGTGAAACCAATCGGAACCACGATCGTATTTGGAGGGACATTGATCTCCCTTATCTTTATTCTCGTCACTTCCCCGGCTTTTAGCTGAACTTCTTCTTCTGCTACGATTGGTTCCCAAAGCGCTACGTGCGTCCTTCCATAGCTGAGATCTCCTACTTCAACTTTTTGAGTGTGAACGTCGCCATTTTCTCTCCAAACAAGGTTACCAACTACCTTCTCCTTTATTATTTCAACTTTTGGCTCCCCTATGCTGAGAGTTTTACCAAGAAAACCTGTTTTTACATAGAAAACTTTTAAAACTCCGACTATGTCCCCTTTCTTTATTTCTCCGCTCTCCACTGGCAAGAAAATGACGTTGTTTATGCACTTCTCCTCCTCAACCCTCGTCGGAATACCGCATTCGACGACATCGATTATGCAACCCAAAGCATGACGCATGATGTTCAGTGGTCCTACGAAGGTGTTTGAAGGTAGTGTTATCGTCTGAACTTTCACGATGCTTGGTTTTCCTTTTTCAACAAAGGTATTTTTGTCTGCTATGAGTGTCTTCCACTGAGCTACGGGCGCCATTCGGAATCCAAATGGTTTCAGCTCTACTTCCATCTTCTCGAGTTTTCCACCAAATACATCTACCCAATACTTCATCTCGAGTCTCATCTTAACCACCTTTGATAATAATTAAACGTTATTGTTTATAAGTTTTTCGATTTCGCTTCCACATGGAAAAAGTGAAAATACTTGACTTAATAAATTTTATCATGGACAAGCCAATCCTCCAAGTAGCCCTCGATCTCGTGGAGATGAAAAGGGCATTGGAAATTGCTGAAGAAGCGATAAAAGGCGGAGCTAACTGGATTGAAGCGGGAACTCCGTTGATAAAAAGCGAGGGGATGAATGCAATCCGCGAATTGAAAAAGAGGTTCAGAGAGCATAAGATCGTCGCGGACATGAAAACAATCGACACTGGAGCTGTAGAGGTTGAGATGGCTGCAAAAAGCGGTGCTGACATCGTGATAATCCTGGCTTTATCAAACAATGCAACGATTGCAGAAGCGATAAGAGCGGGCAGAAAATACGGGTGCCAGATCATGGCCGATCTGATAAATCATCCAAAACCAGTTGAAAGAGCGAAAGAGCTCGAAGAGATGGGGGTAGATTACGTGAACGTCCACGTCGGCATTGATCAGCAGATGATCGGCATAGATCCGATCGAAGTTCTAAAAGAGGTTGTTCAAAGCATAAACGCTCCAGTTGCAACCGCAGGAGGTCTTGATGCAGAGAGGGCTTCGGTTTGCGTTTCCCTCGGAGCTAAGATCGTGATCGTAGGTAGCAACATTGTCAAGTCGAGAAACGTCACGGAATCTGCAAGAAAAATAAGGGAAGCCATAGATGCAAAAGCTAAAACTTTTGTGAAGAAAAACATTGAGGATGAGATAAGAGAATTGCTCATGAAGGTATCCACGCCGAACGTGAGCGATGCTATGCACAGGGCTAAGGCTATGGAGGGCATTTATCCACTCGTGCGTGGTAAAAAGGTGGTGGGCAAAGCTGTTACTGTTAGCACGATGGATGGGGACTGGGCCAAATCGGTGGAAGCGATAAACGTTGCTGAAGAGGGAGACGTGCTCGTGATAAAGTGCTCCGGCGATACAACTGCAGTGTGGGGCGAATTGGCGACGAGAAGTTGTATCAACAGGAAGATCGCAGGCGTTATCATAGATGGAGCAGTCAGAGATGTTGACGACATAAGATCCCTTGGCTTTCCAGTCTTTGCGAGAAGGGAAGTTCCGAACGCCGGCGAACCAAAGGGATTTGGAGAGATAAACGTTCGAATTTTCTGTGGTGGGATTGAAGTAAACCCAGGGGACTGGATAATCGCAGACGACAACGGTGTGATGGTAATTCCAAAGCAAAGGGCTTATGAGATTGCAAGAAGGGCTTTGGAAGTGAAAAAAGCTGAAGACAGGATAAGGGCTGAAATCGAAGAAAAGGGTAGAACACTCGCGGACGTGATAGAGCTTTACAAATGGGAGAAAGTTCGATAAAAGTCGAAGTATATTTAGACAATCAGTTAAATTTATAAACCTAAAATAAACTTTTTTTGTGGATCTGCGAAAGCTTGCTGAGAAAATTTGTGGTGAAATAGTTTTGGCTGAGAACAGTGGGGAGACGATGAAAAAGTGGAGAACCATCTTTTCCGTGTCTCAAAGCGAGCTCGCAAAGAATCTGTCGATCTCCCCTTCGGTTATAAGCGACTATGAATCAAACAGGAGAAATCCAGGTGTTGCTTTTATAAGGAGATTCGTAAATGCCCTGCTCGAGATCGATGTTCAAAAAGGAGGAAAAGTTATATCGAAGTTCTCAGACCTCTTCGATTTACCTCCTGCAGTCATAGACATCGTGGAATACTCGAGAGGCGTTGAAATTGAAGAGTTTTGCAACGCTATCGGAGGAGAGAGGTTAAATGAGTTCGAGAAGTTGATCAACGGGCATACGATAATCGATAGCCTGAACGCAATCCTAAGGTTTAGCTCATACGACTTCTACAAGCTCTTCGGACTAACGAGCGAAAGAGCGCTCGTTTTTACTAAGGTGAGTAGCGGTAGATCGCCAATGGTTGCTGTGAGGGTTTCAAGCCTTAAACCCTCGACAGTTGTTCTCCACGGCGTTTCAAAAGTCGATGAAATTGCGTTAAAGCTTGCAGAAGTTGAAAGAATTCCTTTGATCAAAACCGAGCTCGAAATTTCGCAAATCGTTGAAAACTTGAGGAGGAGTTTTATATGATAGGTATCGTCTCTTATGGAACTTATATCCCGAGGTTTAGGATAAAAGTTGACGAGATCGCGAGGATTTGGAATGAGGATGCGAATGCGGTAAAGCAGAGCCTCGGGATCTTC
This sequence comes from Archaeoglobaceae archaeon, assembly GCA_046290005.1. GTDB lineage: Archaea > Halobacteriota > Archaeoglobi > Archaeoglobales > Archaeoglobaceae > WYZ-LMO2. Next base: position 15,256 of record JBKBUO010000008.1, read on the forward strand.
GAAAAATCTGTGCCAGACGTAGATGAAGATACCGCAACGATGGCTGTTGAGGCGAGTAGAGAAGCAGTAGCTCGAGCAAAGATAGATCCGAAAAAAATTGGGGCGATCTTCGTAGGTTCGGAAAGCCATCCCTACGCAGTAAAGCCGACAGCAACGATTGTCGGCGAAGCCTTGGGCGTGGGGAATCACTACTTCTGCGCAGATCTCGAATTTGCCTGCAAGGCTGCAACAGCTGGAATTCAGATTTGCCATGCGATGGTGAAATCTGGAATGATCGACTATGGACTTGCTGTTGGCTCTGATGTTGCCCAAGCTAAGCCGGGGGATGCGCTCGAATACGCAGCTGGCGCAGGCGCGGTTGCAATTCTAATAGGGAGGGATCCAATCGCGGTTATTGAGGCAACGGTCTCATACACGAGCGACACGCCAGATTTTTGGCGAAGGGATCTTCAACCGTATCCAAGTCACGGTGGTCGATTCACGGGTTCACCAGCCTATTTCAGGCACATCGTAAACGCGGTAAGGAAGCTAATGGAAGACCATGGTTACACCGCCAAGGATTTTGATTACGCAGTCTTTCATCAACCGAATGCCAAGTTTCCGCAAAGAGTTGCTTCGATGCTCGGATTCAGCGAAGAGAAGATCGCAGAAGGTATGCTCGTTCGAGCGATAGGCAATACCTACAGCGCCTCTTCCCTAATGGGTTTATGTGGAATCTTGGACAAAGCCAAACCTGGGCAAAGAATACTGTTGGCTTCCTTCGGTTCTGGAGCGGGAAGCGATGCATTCGCCATCTACGTGACAGAAAAAATCTTGGAGTTCCCAAGAAATGAGCAAGTATGGGAGAAGGCAAAAAAAAGGGTTTACATCGACTACGGGCTTTATCTGAAAAATAGGAGGATGATAAGATGAGAAGAGTTGCAATAATAGGCGTTGGTAGCACAGAATTCGGAGAACTATGGGATAAAAGCTTTCGCAGTATTTTCCTATCTGCTGGACTTTCTGCCTTAGAAGACGTTGGGATTGGAGGGAAGGAGATAGAGGCTATCTACGTCGGAAACATGAGTGGTGGAAAGTTCATCGATCAAGAGCACATCGCTGCACTGATCGCAGATCACTCGGGACTTGCAGAATTCGGAATACCCGCAGTAAGAGTTGAGAACGCAGATGCAAGTGGTGGTTCGGCGTTTAGACAAGCCTACATGGCAGTAGCATCGGAGATTCACGATATCGTGATCGCTGCGGGAATTGAAAAAGTCACAGATGCAAATGACCCAATGGAGGTCCTCTCCACTGCGATAGACCAAGAGTGGGAGCGCTTCATAGGCGCAGATTTGCCAGCGATCTATGCAATCATTGCAAGGTTGCATATGCATCGCTTCGGAACGAGAGAAGAAGACATGGCAATGGTTGCAGTTAAGAACCATAGAAATGCGGTAAACAACCCAAAGGCGCAGTTTAGAAAAGAGATAAGCGTTGAAGACGTCATGGAATCTCCATACGTTGCAGAGCCTTTAAAAGTTCTCGATTGTGCTCCGCTCAGCGATGGAGCTTCGGCTGTAATCTTAGCGAGCGAAGAGGTTGCAAAGAAGCTATGCGACGATCCTGTCTACATTGATGTTTGCACGCAAGCGAGCGATTACTTCTCGATCCAGAACCGCAGAGATATTCTGACCTTCGAAGCAGTTGTTAGAGCTTCGAGAAAAGCTTACAAAATCGCTGGAATAGAACCAAAAGACATAGACGTCGCAGAGATTCACGATTCCTTCACGATCGCTGAAATCCTCGCCTACGAAGACCTCGGGTTTGCAAAGAAGGGCGAAGGAGCAAATTTGATTCGAGAAGGCGAAACTGAAATAGGTGGTAAGATCCCCGTGAACACCTCTGGTGGGCTAAAGGCTTGCGGACACGCAGTTGGGGCTACGGGTGTAAGGCAAATCGTAGACTTGGTCTTGCAGTTGCGAGGTGAGGCGGGAAAAAGGCAAGTAAATGCAGAGAAAGCGTTGGCTTTAAACATCGGTGGAAGTGGAGCAACTGCAGTTGTGACGATTTTGTCGAGGTGAGTTTATGGTTCCAAGGTTTTGGAGAAAGATAAAGTATCGCTACGACGTTGTTGCAAGCTATTGCGAAGCCTGTGGAAGTTATTATTACCCGCAAAGAGAGATTTGCCCGAAGTGTAGGAGAAAAGGCAAGATAAAGGATGCAAAGATCTGCGACGAGGGTAAAATTTTGAGTTACACAATCGTAGATGGGAAGTGTATAGCACTCATTGAGTTCGACAATGGAGCGAGGATACTTGCAGAGGTTTGTGGAAAAGTCGAAATAGGATCAAAGGTCAGAAAAGCTTTCAGAAGATACGGTGAAGAGAGCGAAGATGGAATAATCTACTATGGAACGAAGTTCGTGCCGGTAGAATCGGAGATAAAACAAAAAGCTTAAATTTTTTAACTACGATAACTATTATCATGAAAAAACAAGACCTACAGTTGGTAATCGATTGCTTCGAGATCCCAATCACAGTCCAAAACCAAAGCTTTGAGGTAGTAATGCAAAACGAGGCTTCAAAACGCTTTCTTGGAGAAGTTGTGGGAAAGAAGTGTCACGAGGTTTTCCATAACCTCGAGTCCCCACCGGTCTTTTGCAGAATTCTCGCATTTTTAAAAGGTGACACGAGCTGGGAAGAATTCTATGAGCAGAAACTCGGTAAGTGGTTAATGGTGAAGGTCAATCGAGTACAGATGGAAAACGGAGATTTGTTCCTACACTTCGTCGTGGACATTTCTGATATAAAACGCAGAGAATTGGAGCTCCAGAAAACCTCCGAATTGCTTTTACTTGCAACAAAGATCATGCGCCACGATGTTGTGAATGCACTCACAGCAGTGCGTGGTTACCTCGAGATACTCGAAGAAAAATGTGGAGAATTTGCGAGCAAAGCCATTCGTGAGCTCGACAACGCTGTAAAGATCCTAAAGCAAACCAAGTATTTGCCGAAGCCATCTGAGCTGAAACCCTATAGGCTTAGGGAGGTCATAGAAGAAGTTGGTGCAAAGTTTAGAGTCCAGATCGCAGTAGAAGGCGATTGTGTTGTTTTAGCAGACGACAATTTGTTCTCCATTTTCGACAACCTCATCAGAAATTCCTTAGACCACGGAAAAGCGGAAAGGATATCCATAAAAATGGAATCAGAAGGAGAATTCTGCAACTTGCTGTTCTCGGACAATGGAATTGGAATACCAAGGGAGATAAGAGAAAGGATATTCGAAGATGGTTTCACGACTTCGCCGAAGCACAGCGGACTTGGGCTTTTCATTGTAAAACTCCTAATGCAGAGATACGGAGGCGACATTTCGCTCCTCGATTCAGAGATCGGAACGACTTTTCTGCTGAGATTTAAGAAAAGCTGAAAAAACTCGCAAATTGCTTAGACTTAGCCTTAAAAGCCAAATACTGCCTAAAAATCTTTTCATGAGGGGCTAAAAGATGTTGATCTCTGAACTTGAAGCAAAAGATTTAAAATTCGGTTTTCCGATCAAAGGTGTGTGGCTAAAAATCCTCAGTTCTCAAGATAGGAAGGGGGCTATCAAAGTCGCATCGAGTCTAAGAAGCGTTGGCGCCCGAGTTGAAGTGCGGGAGTGCATAGACTGGGATCTGGTCGAGAGTTTTGCAGCCAAGGGAAGAATGAGCGAGCTCAAGGAAAAGGGAATAGACGTCAAAGAATGGGAGAAGAGGATCGAGATCCTGAGGGATTTACTAAAATCCGGAATTAAAGCTGAGGATTTACCAATGGAGTTGTTAAAAAAGCTTTATCCCGACCTCCATCGAAGAATTGAAGAAGCTAAGCCCGAAGAGAACGAAAAGATTTTTTCTGATATAATAGATAAATTTTTAGAAATAAAACTACATATGAAGGAGATCGAGGTCTTTATGGCTCTGAACAACCTAAGGTTTGGGGAACAAAACGAGATTCCAGAAGATCCGATTGTTTTGGTAGAAACGGAAAGTGAGAAGGGAAAGGCGATTTTAAAAGTGAGCTACTATCCAATCGTCGAAGTATACGTTGATGTCCTAAGCTTGCTTGACGCAAAAATGGATGAGATCGATGAGTTCGAAGGGCTCATAGTTGCGGGAATCCTCGAGATAGTAACCGAAATCATATCAAAAGTTCAGAGCGAGGGAAGTGTCGAGATTCAAAAACTCCAAGAGCTTAGTCGTGGAGTAGTCGAAAGCGATAACTTCGACTTTGCCATCGATTGTAGCGATGCTTTCGAAGCAATTTTGAGGTCTATGGAAAAGTTCGGAATTCTGAGGATTACAGGCAATAGGGTTAAGATAAAGGGGAAGTAGATGGAGGACATTCGTTTTTGCCCTAAGCACGGATTTTACCGCGGCGAAGTCTGCAGCTGCGGTTTCAAAGGAGAGATCGTGCTAGAAAAGGAGAGAGTCGAAAGGCTTGGAAAATTCGTCTCTGGTATTTTAAGGCACTTTCCCGACAAGCTCAACCTCAAAGTAGATGAGAACGGCTGGGTGGAATTTGAGTCCCTCGTAAAAGTTCTAAAAAGAAAATACAAGTGGGCTGACGAGTGGGTTCTAAAGGCATTGATTCACAGCGACAGCAAGATGAGATATGAGCTAAAAGGAGACAAGATAAGGGCAAGATATGGACATAGCATCGAAGTAACCCTGAGCGATATGCCTGAGGCAACGGAAGAAACGCTTTACTATAGCACAAACGAAGAAGAGGCGAGTAGGTTGTTGGAGATCGGAATCAAACCCGTGAATCAGAGCTTCGTCCATTTATCCACGAGTTTCGAAAAAAGCGTGGAAGTTGCGAGCCTGAGAAGTAGAAAACCAACGATCTTTGAAATAGACGCAAAAAAAGCAAGGGAAGATGGCTTGAGAATTATCAAAGCGAACGACTACATCGCTTTGGCTAAGGAAATACCCGCGAAGTATATTAAAAAAGTTGTTCAATACTCCTCGTCGCCGTAGTAGTAATCCTCCTCTTCCTCCTCGACTTCCTCTTCCTTACCCTCTTCTTCCTCGTAGCTTTGAAGGTCTTCGAGATCAAACTCTTCGTTTGTGTCAACGAGGAGAATTCTACCCTCTTGATATATCATCAAGGCATCGCAGAACTTACATCGAATTTCAACGCCCTCATAAAGATCTGTAAGCTCGATCTCTTCTCCACAAGACGGGCAAAGTATTATCTTCACCACCATAGGGTTAACTTTTGCCCACACTCACATTTAAACTTTACGCTCAATAGATTTTTCATTTTCTGAGTTTTTCAACCGCATTAGCGATCTTTTCAAGCGATTCAGAAAGGAGCCTTATCTCCTCGGCTGACTTCGAAGAAGTTATAAGCTCACAAACCTTAACTATAGCTTTTTCGAGAGATTCGAGAGTATCGGACTCGAGAACTATTTCCTTTTCCTCTTTCTGCACCTTTTCCTCTTTACCCACTTCGATTATCACTTCTCTCCTGCAGTTTGGACAAAAAGTCTTCCCCTCAGATTCAAAAAGAGGGAAATTACATTCTGGACAGTAGAGAGACAACATCTTAGCTCCTTTCCGCAAAAGCCTTGCAGCATCTATCACCGACTCATCCGAAATTTTTTTATTACTCACGAAACTGTGTAATGCGGAAAGAATATTAAAAGATTCCGTTCTGAGGTGGTGAGCATGGCCAAGAAGGTACCTGAAAGTGTTTTGGACACGTTAGACAGATTAATTCAGGACGAAACGGTTCCAAGGAGCGTAAGGAGAGTTGCGAGCGAAATAAAGGAGCGATTGCTTTCGAGCAAGAAAGTCTCAGTCGAGGCTGCGTCTGCGATCACGATACTCGAGGACATATCCTCGGATCCGAACTTGCCGATGCACGTGAGAACGATGATATGGAACCTCGCAAGTCAGTTGGAGAGGATATCTGTTGAATAAAAAAGAACTGCTGAGGAAATCAATCCATTTTTCTGGAATTTTATACATTCCCTTTTACGAAACCTTTGGCGTTGAAATCGTTTCGATCTCGCTCATCATCTTAACCTTCTTCTTTGCATTCTTCGAGTTTATTAGGCTGAAAAGGGGTTTTTTGAGATCCGTCTTCAGGGATTACGAGCAAAGAAGGATAGGGGCTTACTTCTACTTTCTACTTGCCCTTACCATCACAACCCCTTTTTTTCCACGAGAAGCTGTTTTCATCGCAGTATCCACCACAATCATTGGTGACGGTCTAGCGGGAATAGTGAGGGGATTTGGTAGAGATCGGATTGCAAGCGTTGCCATGTTTCTATCTTCGATTTCGGTAGCCCATTTCTTAGGACTGCTTGATCTCTTTTCACTTTCCGCAATCTTCACCGCAACTCTTGTTGAAAGGGTGAAAAACCTGGGTAACCTTAGGCTTGAGGACAACTTCACAGTCCCAATTGTAGCAACGATCGTTTGTTCAGTAAAGTATATTTCTCATGTGTAGTAGCGAGCACATGGATGAAAGAGATGCGCTGAGAATTTCGAGAGAAGTTGCAAAACGAGTCCAGAAGGCGGTTTTATCTCTTCCACTGAAAAAAAGAGCTGAGATCTTTGGACTTGGAAAAAGTGGGATTACGAAATTCGTAGACAAAGTTGCTGAGGACGTTGCTCTTGAAGTTTTGCTCAAAGAGAAAGTTAGGGTTCTGAGCGAGGAACGTGGATACGTTGGCGAAGGCGATGTTTTCGTTGCACTCGACCCAATCGATGGAACCTTTAACGCGGTGAGGGGGATCCCATTCTTTTCAGTCAGCCTTTGCTTTTCAAATTCCGAGAGGTTTCGAGATGCATTTTTTGGATACGTTTACAACCTCGTAACCAATGAGGAGTTCTTTGCTCATCAGAAGGCTTTTAAAAACGGTGAAATGATAAGGGCTGTAGAGAAAAAGGAGCTAAGCGAAATGGACGCGATAGTTTATTACCCTGAGAAGAGGTTGCCCTTCAAAAGGATTCGAATCTTTGGTAGCGCCGCTTTGGAAACTTGTCTCGTAGCAGAAGGATCTTTTGATTGCTTTATCGATGTTCGTGGAATGCTGAGAATATTCGATGTCTCCGCTGGTATATTCATAGCTGAAAAAGCTGGGGCGGTTGCAGTGGACGAGAAGGGATGCTCTCTGAAGGACAAAAAATTCGAGATCTCTGAAAGGTTGAACGTCGTTCTCTCAAACGAATTGGTTATAAAAAAGCTGTTAGAGATGATATCATGAGGTGCGCAGTTGTTTATAAAACTCCCCAGCTAAACGAAAAGGTCGAAAGATTTTTGAGTGAAATCGGGGTTGCAGTAAAGTTCTTCTCCGAGCCTTCTAAAGAGCTTGAAGATTTCGACTTCATAGTCACCATCGGTGGTGATGGCACGATTCTGAGCGTTCTCCAAGAATTAAGGGAGTGTCCTCCGATATTTGGGATAAACACCGGCAAGGTTGGAATCTTAACCCACTCAAAACCAGAGAATTTCGAAGTATCTTTAAAGGAGGCGATAGAAAAATTCGAGGTCGAAGAGTTTACGAGAATCAAGTGTGAATGCGATAAAGGTGAGTTTTTAGCGTTGAACGAGATCGCCTTTCTATCCAAGGACAGGGCAAAGCTCATGCGGGTAAATGTGAAGGTCGATGGAGAGGAGATAGATTCTTTGCGATGCGATGGGATAATAGCTTCGACGCAGATCGGATCGACAGCCTATGCCTTCTCCTTGGGTGGACCTGTCATCGAGCCATACCTTGAGTCCATACTCATAGTCCCGATTGCACCCTTCAGATTTGGCTGGAAACCCATCGTCATTCGCAGCGACAGAGTAGTTGAGTTCAAATCTGAGAATGCAATTGCGGTTATCGACGGAAAAAAGTTCGTAGAAACGAGTAAAGTAGTTATAGGGAAATCCAACTTCCCCGCAGTGTTCTTTATGAAGAAAAAAAGATTTATTAATATATTTAATACAATACGTCGAATAGAATAAAGCTTATTATCGAAGAGCACAACTTGTTATGTCCCCGATCGGGGAAGAGGCGGAGAGAGCGGAGCTTGCGATGAAGCCTTTCTGCGAGCTCGGGGATACAAGCCATGTTGATAGGTCCCCTGAGGAGCGAGCAATAGCTTGCGATGATTCTGGGGCAACCCAAACATGGCACAATTCCCGGGGGGTCAACTACTCAGAGCGCGCAGAGCGTGCGATGAAGAGTAGCGTTACTCCCGGGAAACATTCAACGAATTCCAGTCTTCTCCTTTATAATTTCCATCGCAACCCTTTCTTTTTCTCCCCCGCACCTCTCGATCACATTGTAGCACTCCCTCATTTTTTCTGCAAAGTTTGGGTTCAACTTCAGCCTTGTTGCGAATATCAGTGCTTCGATCACAGCGTTAAAGCCACGATTCACAGCTCTTACCTCATTCCTCAGCACTTTACCACGTAGAAGCCTTAAGTGAACGATCGAGCCCTCGAGCTTTGGTTCAAATTCGCAGAAAGCCAAAGCGCCTTTTAATATCGGTGGATCCAAGCTTTCAAAGTAATCTCCGCCCAAATCCTCAAAAGTAGCCAAGGCGAACAAAGTTGCGTCGTTCACAACGTTTACAACGAAAAAGCTCCCTCTTTCCAAATTGCTACGGGTGTGCGAAGGGAAAAGCTTCGCTTTCGCAAAAACACTGCTTTCATTTTCCACAATTATCCCAATTGGCGCAGTGTTAAGCTTCTCACTTTTTGTGATTACGATCACTTCGTTTATTCCATTTCTGAGCCCAAAGTCTCTAAGCCTCAACCTTCCATCCCTCCAAAAGTGCCAAGTATATGGAACTCGCGGTCAAATCCGCTATAGTTCCCGGGTTTAGCTTGTTCTTCAGCAAAAAATCGTCGATTTTTCTGAACTCGTTGAAGTCTTTGGATTCAAAAGCCTTTTTTGCTAAGTTCATAACTTCAAAAGCCTTTTCTATTCCGAACTTTGAGATTATCAGTGTGTCTGGGTAACTCGCGAGCATCTTGTGGTAGAGAAAAACAATTGCGTCGTTTGCTCTTTCATCTGAGCTCAGCAGAAAATTCGCTCCTTCTACGCTTCTCGGATAACCGTTTGTTATTTCTAAGGCTATCAGATTCTCTTTCGGAGCCAGCTTCATCCACTCGTAAACATTCATACCTCTCCTTGATATCTCCTCCGCAGTTTTTTTGCTCTCAAGCGACATTTCTTTGGCTTCGAGAACTCTGGGGTTGCAAATCTGAAAAGCTTTTAGAATTTCGAGCGATTCTTGATAACTCGTGCTCCTTAAGAAGTTTGTCGCATTCTTCCCGGCAACTTCTGCGTTTTCAGCTTCCCAAACTGCGACAAGTGGAAAAAGGAGTAAAAAGGCACCAAAGTGAACGTTCGTGTTGACTCCAAACTTTTTACCCGCAACGACTGCTTCGAGAATGTGCATTCTCTTCTCTCTCGCAGTCTTGAGGAAATAGGGAAACGCAGAGCTTGCTGAAATTAAAAAATGCTCAAACTTCAGATCTAAGAAATCGTGTTCTCTGTCTACGTTTCCCGCCTTAGGTGTGCTCGAAACTTCGAGTAATAAAGCGAGGACTGCAGAAATTGCTGACTCCTCGGGGCTACGGAACATAAAGAAAGTCTCTTACTTTAACTTTTCTTCGATTAGCTTCGCAAATTCCTCGTAGCTACGATAGCCAACAACCATGTCGCCATTGATGAAGAAGCTCGGAGTTCCAGTAACACCGTATTCAACGCCGTCGTAGAAATCTTCCATAACCTCGCTACGATACTTCTCCGAATCAAGGCAATCTTTGAATTGCGAAGTGTTGAGCGAGAGCTCGCTTGCGTAGTCGTAGAGCTTCGAAAGATTAGAATACCACTCCCTTTGCCTCTCAAACAGCAAGTAGTGATACTCCCAGAACTTCCCTTGTTCTTTTGCGCAGTTCGCAGCCATCGCAGCCTTTATCGATGTTTCTCCGTACACAGGAAAGTCCCTGAAAACAAGCCTTACGACGTTTCCGTATCTCTCGACTATCTTCTTCTCGACTTCGAGCGCGAACTTTGCACAGTATGGACAAGCGTAGTCTGAGAACTCAACAATTACGACTTTTGCATCTTTTGCGCCGATCCATGGATCGTCGTCCTCGCTTACTTCAATCTTTTCAAGTCTAAGGTTAATGAAAGCTTGATACGAAGCGATCTTTTTTCCGTCCGCAGAAAGGTAGTATTTTTCAACGCCAAGGGTTCCATTTTTGTCGTAGAATTCGATCTCAACTAAGAAAAACTCGCCAGCAGAAGTGTAGTTCTTAACCCTTGCGCCAACCTCTGGATCGCTCATCTTGATTAGTCTGTTTATTTCTTGCATCGCTTTTTCGAGATTTTTCGAGAAATCTTCTTTTTCTTCGTTCTGATTTTTCGTTAGATTTGGAAGTAAAATCGCACCAATTGCGATTCCAACAGCAATTCCCAAGATTAAGGTTCCGATCGCAATTTTGTTCATGGACGCAATTTGCCCATCTTTATATATACCTTTTCCTCACTTTTGCTATGCTTAAGTTCATCGGCATTGCGAGGACACCTTTTAAAGATAAAAGCGGCGCTCCGAGGCAGGGAAGGCTTTCCAACGAGACCAGCGAGATCGAGATATTTACAGAATTTGCTTTGGGACTTGAAGGGATCGAGAACTTCAAACACTTAATTGTCCTTTACTGGATGCACTTGGCTGAGAGAGATAAGCTTAGGGCAAAACCACCTGACAGCGAAGAACGCGGAGTTTTCGCAACTCGATCACCAAACAGACCAAATCCAATTGGATTTTGCCTCGTAGAGCTCCTCGAGGTTAAAGGGAATACACTGGTCGTCAAATGGCTTGATGCAATCGATGGGTCGCCGATCTTGGATATAAAGCCGTTTTTCGCTGATATCGATTGCATCTAAGAAACGAGCGATGGAGATTTGAGTAAAACTTTAATATTTCTCCGATAACTTTCTTTGTGGTGACGGGAATCGTTTTCCATCCACAATACTTGGAACACGAGCAAAGCCCTACGCATCCAGAAAGAAAGGAGAGACTTGCCTACACAATAGATCAGCTAAGAGAAGAGGGGATCTTCTATTCCCCTGACATAAAGGTGTTAGAGCCCACAATGGCGAGCGTTGAAGACGTCCTTGAGGTTCACACAAGGGAATACGTGGACTTTCTCAGAGAAGAGAGCAAGCGAGGTGGAATGATTGACTTAGATACGAACGTGCCAGTTGGCGTTTTTGAAAGAGCTCTGCTCGCAGCAGGTGGAGCGATAAGGGCTGGAAAGGCTGTGCTTGAAAAAGAAGTGAACAACGCCTTCGCGATGGTTCGTCCTCCGGGGCATCATGCGAAGTCCTACATCGGCGCGGGATTCTGCTATTTCAACAACATAGCAATAATGGTCAAATGGTTACTTAAAAAAGGGTTGAAGCGAATCCTAATCCTTGATTGGGACGCTCACCACGGCGATGGGACGCAAGAAATATTTTACAGAGATAACCGAGTCTTGTTCATCTCCACACATCAAATGCCGTTGTATCCCGGCACTGGTTATCCAAGGGAATGCGGGGAGGGAGAGGGAAAGGGGTTCACTGTGAACGTCCCGCTACCCCCAGGAACGGGTGACGATGGCTACAAGATGGTCATCGAAGAAGTCGTTGAACCACTAACGCTTGAATTTGAGCCCGAGTTTATCGCGGTTTCTGCTGGACAAGACTGCCATTTCACCGATCAGCTGACGGCGCTTGCTTTGACTGCAAGAGGTTATGTGGAGATGGTTAGATGGTGTGTGAACATTGCAGAGGAGATATGCGATGGAAGGGTTGTCGTTGTCTTAGAAGGTGGTTACAGCGTTGAAGCTGCGTTGCCATACACAAACCTCGGCATAATCGCTGCTTTAGCTGGTTTCGACATCTCTGCGATACGAGAGCCTGAAAACTACCTTGCAGAGCTTGTTTGGAGAAAGAAACCCGGAGCGATTTCAAAGTTGAAGTCAAACATAGAAGAAGTAAAAAGAGTCCACTCACAATTCTGGAAGTGCTTCAAATGAACTTGGAGGAGCTAAAAAAAGAGCAGATCAGGATAGCGGAGAGAGTTGACCTTGGCGACAGATATAAAATCGAAGAGATCAGATATCTGATCGGGGTCGATCAGACCTTTGTTGGCGATAAAGTGATTTCTTGCGCCGTTAAGTTCGAGTTCCCAAGGCTAAGAGAAGTTTCAAGAAATTTTTCCGTAGATGAAGTCAGATTTCCCTACATTCCGACTTTTCTAATGTTCCGCGAGGGTGAACCAGCGGTAAATGCGATCAAAGATCTTGTATCAGAAGGGACTGTTATCCTTGTCGACGGTAGCGGAATTGCGCATCCAAGGAGATGTGGGCTTGCAACCTACGTAGCTGTCAGAACGAACATGCCAGCGATTGGGGTTACGAAGAGAAAACTCTATGGAGAGATCGTTGGTAAAGGTGAGATAAAAGAAATACATGATCACGGGGAGCTTATCGGCTACACGTTCAAAGCCTGTGAGAACTGCAAGGAGATCTACATTTCTCCCGGTAGCTTTATTTCCCCAAAGACTTCCTTAGAAATCGTCAAAATTTGCACGAGGAAAAACTTGCCCTTACCAATAGAGGTTGCGCACAAGTTTGGGCAGGAACTGAAGAAAAAATTGTTTTAAAGCTTTGTTGCGTATTTCGCAAGGAAAAGCTCTGGTTCGACGAGAATTGCGACGTTGTAAACTGCGAGCGCTCCAACGACGTTGCCTTTCTTTATCGAGGTTTTTCCAAAGGAAAGAACCATGGCCTTGTCTATCGTCTTATCCTCTTCGACAAGCCTTGGAACTTCGGAATACAAGCCAAGGAGAGTGCAACCACTAATCCCAACCCCCGCTATTGGTTGAACGATCGTGCTCGATGGTAACTCGAGATTTTTCACCTTTATGACCTCTATATCTCCTCTCTCGAGTTCTCTGTCCTCTAACGATACAACGCTCTTGAAAAATCCGAGTTCGCTCCTCTTGAAAGTGAGCGGAGACAGTTTAACCTTCTTCCTTCTAATTTCACCGTTCTTCTCGTATACAATGTTCGCTTCCTCGGCCTTGGTCAGATAACCCACCAGACTTGGCGTAAATTCGCCAACTGAAACGTAATAAACGTTCAGAACCCCAAGCAAATCCCCCTTCTTTATTTCCCCGTCTTTAACTGGTATGAAGATTGCCTCGTTTATAAATCTGCGCTCCTCAACTTTCCTTGGTCTTCCCGGACTTATCACATCGACGAGGTTGCCCATCGCATTTCTTGTGATCATCATCGGGACTGGTATCGTGTTCTCGGGGATTTCAACTCCTCTAATCCTAGCCGTGACGACTTCGCCCTTTTCAACTTCAAAGTTCTCATCTGCCACGATTGGGAACCACTTGGCAAGGTGCCACCGCCTATACCACCCGTCTTCAACCTTGGCTGAAACTCTCTTTATATCCCTACCTCTAAGATACACTATATTTGCCTCGCTCTTCCTTAGCTCAACCTTCGCCTCCGGTTCGCCTTCCTTCACTGCGGTAGGGTAGACTTTTACTATTCCAACGACGTCGCCTTTCTTGACAACACCATCACCAACAGTCAAGAAGATTGCGCTTTCGATCTTCTTTTCCTCCTCTATCCTTCTCATCTTCTCCATCCTGATGTCGACGACACTTCCCAGTGCGTGCCTCATTATCGAAAGCGGAGAGACCATTGTCCTCGGTGGAAGGTTTATCCTCTCTATGGGGATTTCAAACGCGGAACCCTTTATCACTTCAACGTCCTCTCTTGCAATGAGTGTTTTCCAGTAGGCGTATCTTCCCGTCTTAAATCCAACCTCCATCATTATTAATAGTTAGCTTGAAGGTATTTAAATCTTTTGTTCGCAAAGAGTCAAGGTTAAATTTAAATACCAGTCTGCGTTTTTTATGATAAAAAATTATTTTAAAACTTAGCAAACCTTAAATACTGACAAAACGACGGAGTTTGGGTGATACGAAATGCTTTCGGAATTTATACTTACGGACGAGCAGAAGGCGATAAAAGAAGCTGCGAGAGAGTTTGCAGAAAAAGAGTTTCCAAAGTATGCTGAAGAGTGCGACAGGGAAGAGAAGTTCCCATTTGAGCTCTGGAAGAAGTCTGCAGAACTCGGATTCATTGGAATGAGCTTCCCAGAAGAATATGGTGGTCAAGGAGCGGGAATTCTCGACTCTTGCCTAGTGGTTGAGGAGTTTTGGCGCGTAGATGGTGGTTTGGGACAGCTCTTGTCCTCTACCTTCGGCTCTGAGCAGATACTGATGTTTGGAAACGAGGAACAGAAGAAGAAGTATTTGCCACCGCTTGCAAAAGGAAAAGCGATTTGCTGTGCTTGTTATACCGAACCACAAGCTGGTAGTGATGTCGCTGGGATAAAGACAAGAGCTGAGAAGGTTGGAGACGAATACGTGATAAACGGAACGAAGATGTTCATAACAAATGGAACTATTGCGGATTACTACATAGTTCTCGCGAGAACCGATCCAAATCCACCGAAGAGACACCATGGGATGAGTATTTTCATCGTTGAAAAAGGCACACCTGGACTTGAAGCGAAGAAGTTGAAGAACAAGCTCGGAATCAGGGCAAGCGATACCGCAGAAGTCGTTTTCAAGAACGTTCGCGTTCCAAAAGAGAACTTGATAGGACAAGAGGGACAGGGATTTTATCAGACGATGATGTTCTTCAACGTTACAAGAATCCCAGTTGCGTTCCAAGCGGTGGGAATAGCACAAGGCGCATTTGAACTTGCATTCAACTATGCGAAGAACAGAGAGCTGTTTGAGCAAAAGCTCATCGACTTCCAAGTCACGCAAGACAAGCTTGCGAAGATGAGAGTGAAGCTCGAGGCTGCGAGGTTACTTGCATACCAAGCGGCGCACTTCCAAGACAGAATGGGTTTGCCAGACCCAGGACTAACTGCGATGGCAAAGTATTACTGCGCCCATGCTGCGCAGGAGATTGTGAACGAAGCTTTGCAGATCTACGGTGGTTACGGCTACTTGAACGAGCAAGCGGTTGCAAGAATGTATAGAGATGTCAGGATCCTCGAGATCTACGAAGGAACGAGAGAGATAGAGCTTGAAATCGTTGCAAGGTCTCTACTGGGCAAGATCCCATCAAGACTTGCCTCGATAAGAAAGCACCCACTCATGTAAATTTTTAATTTTTACAAATGGTGATAAAAATGGAGGAAGTTTACATCGTGGATTTCGTCAGAACCGCATTTTCGAGATCAAGACCCAAGGAACCAGACAGAGACGTCTTTAACAAGATAGACATGCCTGCAGCGGCGGCAATGCTCGTGAAAGAGATGATAAATAGAACCGGAATCGATCCAAAGGACATTGGAGACATAATCACAGGATGCACGATGCAAATGGGCGAACAATGGCTGTATGGCGGTAGAGTTATTCCCTTGCTCGCTGAGTTACCTGTAGAAGTCCCAGCACAAGGAGTGGAGAGGGTTTGCATTTCTGGAATGTCTGCGATGCATCAATGCGCCATGGAGATTCAATGCGGATACAGTGACATCACAATTGCGTGTGGACTTGAACACATGACTCATCTGCCACTACAACAAGATTTAAACCCACACTTAGGTTTCTCCCCGACATTCTTGGCAAGAGGAGATCTCATCGAAAAGTACGATCTCTTTACCGCAATGAGCATGGGATTAACCGCGGAGAAGCTGTTTGCCAAGTGGAAAGATAAACTGGGCTGGACTAAAAGAGATCTTGACGAGTTCGCAGTTAGAAGTCATAAGTT
>JBKBUO010000087.1:0-3734 GCA_046290005.1 Archaeoglobaceae archaeon
ATCGACAACATGGTCGAAGATGCGAAAGCATTTTTCTCTATTTGCTTCGATCCCGAGTATTGAACTTTGTTTTTAGGGAGTGTTTAAGGAAAATTAAGCTACTTAGGAGCTTCAAAACCTTTGATAGCAACCTATTTGGGCCTGGATCGTTTAAAGAGATAGGTGGCAGTAGGGATCACGTGCTTTTTGAAGTGCGGAAAGCCTTAATCGGAACAAGGTTTAAAGCGAGAAACCGTTGATTGGAAAATGCGCCTCGAGTCTTGCTCGGAGTCCATCGTGCGCGGGAAAAGCTTAGAAAAAATAGAGGTGCAACAATCAAAATAGCAGTATGAACAAATGGAATATTCACAATGTTAAACTTTCCAAAAATTTATAAACTCATCCAAGTTTTCTTTGGATATGAAGACGGTGGAGGAAATAAACGAGAAGATTCGGAATGGCGACGTCGTCGTAGTTACAGCCAGGGAGATGAAGGAGATAGTCTCGCAGATAGGGGCAGAGAAAGCAGCGAAAGAAGTTGACGTCGTTACTACTGGAACCTTTGGGGCGATGTGCTCTACTGGAGCCATATTTAACTTTGGTCATGCGGACCCGCCGATAAAGTTCAAAAAAGTTTGGTTAAACGATGTCGAAGCCTACGCTGGGCTTGCAGCAGTTGACGCGTTTCTTGGTGTTACAAAGCCCTCTGAAACAAGAGAGCTATACGGCGGCGCTCATGTCATTGAAGAACTCGTTTCGGGAAAAGAAGTTGAGCTTAGGGCTATTGGATTCGGCACCGATTGTTACCCAAGGAAGGAGATAGAGACCACGATCTCCCTCGAGGACATAAACCAGGCGGTGATGGTCAATCCAAGAAACGCTTATCAGCGCTACAGAGCAGCTACGAACTCCTCGGACAAGGTTCTAAGAACATACATGGGCACGTTGCTACCGCATTACGGAAACGTTACCTATGCAGGCACTGGAGAGCTTTCGCCAATGAACAACGACCCAGAGTTCAGAACCCTGGGCGTTGGGACGAGAATTTTCCTTTGTGGAGCAAAGGGCTATATAATCGGCGAAGGAACTCAACACGCTCCGCCTTTCGGAACTCTGATGGTGAAGGGAAATCTTAAGGAGATGAAACCCGAATACATAAAGGCTTGCTACTTCCCGGGTTACGCGCCGTCGATATTCCTCGGCATAGGGATACCGATACCAATTCTCGACGCGGAGCTTGCAAGAGCAACTGCGATTAGAGACGAGGAGATAAAGACTACGATCATCGACTTCGGCGTTGCGAGAAGAAGTAGACCAGTCGTTAGAGAAGTCAGCTACGCAGAACTTAAGAGCGGAAAGGTTGAGATAAACGGACACGAGGTCAGGGTTTCGCCTTTGTCAAGCTACTACGTGTCAGAGAAGATAATGAAGGAGTTAAAGAAACTGATTGAGGAGGGAGAGTTTTTCCTCAGCTCTTCAGTTGAAAGGGTGAAGGGAAGTGAAGTCTTCAAGCCTATGAAGCAGAAAGAAATCAGAATTGTCAGGGAATTCATGACGAAAGCCATAACGATTTCAGAGAATCTTGGAATAGAAGAGGCCGCGGAACTCATCGTGAAGAACAACGTGAATCATTTACCGGTGGTTGACGAAGAAGGAACGCTGAAGGGTATCGTAACCTCTTGGGACGTAGCAAGGGCTGTTACAAAAAGAGCGAAAAAGGTCAGCGAGGTGATGACGAGAAACGTCATAACCGTGTTCCCAGATGATCCCATAGCGATAGCGATTTCGAAGCTTGAGAAGTTTGACATATCTGCTTTGCCCGTGATAGATGCAAAGAGGAAAGTCCTTGGCATAGTGACGAGTGAAACCATCAGCAGGTTGGCGGAGGTGAGATAATGCTTCTCCTTTTGCGATTCGACGCAAAAACGGTCAGGGAACCAATAATATCTATAACTGCGATAAAAACTGGAGCTCTGATAAACATACTTAGAGCAGACGTGGGGGCGAGGAGAGGAGAGATAATCGTCGAAGTTCCCGATGAAAAGGCGAAAGAAGTCGAAAAAACGATTGCTGAGATGGGCGTCGAGGTGCACGAGATAACGAAAACGATTGCGAGAAACGACAACTGCGTTCACTGCGGACTTTGCGTGAGCATATGCCCAACAGAAGTGTTCTACATCAATGGAGATGAAAGGATAGAGCTAAGGGTTGAAAAATGCATTCACTGCGGGTCTTGTATCGGGGTTTGCCCGACCAACGCGCTATACTTTCCAATTTAATTTTTTTCCTTCTCTAAAATTAGCTCGAGGTAGGAAGACCTTATACTCTCTTCCTTAGAGTATCCAAGCATCTCTGCGATCTCAAAGATCTTCCCCTTGTCTGAGAACTCTTGAACTTCGATCTCGATGAAATCCCCGAGATCTTCTACTTGGTCGACACAGATTATTGCGTTGTCCAAAACAAAAATCTTACGAACCTTCTTGACCCATCTAAATTTTTTGAACCCGAGCAACTCTAAAAGTTTAACCGCGTTCTCGAAGTTGTCGACTAAAACATTAACCTCTTCACGAGTCTTCGTCTCATCATCGATCTTCGGACCCTTGTAGGTCATCTTTACCTTCTTTTCAATCCTAAGCCTGAGCGCCTCGTCGGTTTTTGCAAAATCTCTGCAGGGGTGAGAGAAGTAGAGATCGCACTCTTCCTTCTCCTCAACGAATTTTGCGATCCTCTCCACTTTCTCAAATACGCCCTTTTTCAATCGAAACTTGGCTTCAACTTCCATGAAAGAAAAAGAGGTTATTGAGGTTTGCTTACGAGCTCAGTCTTCGATAGAATCTTTCCATCTCTTGAATGTGGATTTCTGAACACCTTGTCTCCGTATTTCTCGATCTCTCTGGCTTCATCCGCGAGAATTGCGGCAACCCTCATCATCTCATGCGCTGATGCGACGAGTGGGACGTAGACGTTGTAGTCTTTCTCGACAAAACAGCCTCTAACATTGATGTCCGCAACTTTTTCTGCGATGAAATACGCCGCCATCGCCTTTGCTTTTGCGTAGGGATTCGAGAACTTTCCAGCTTCTACCGCTTTTTCTGCGGTTACAACTATCTGTGGCAGTTCTGGCTTCTTTCCAGCTTTTATGTCATCGATAACTTTGTCTATGGCTTCTTGGACTAATCTCAACGCTCCGGTTGCTGCGAGGACTTTGAGAACATCTGCGTTGAACAAAGTCATCTCCGTTGGGTCGAGGAACTCTCGACGTGCCCCGATCATGGAGTCCGCATTTAGGAATATGTAGCCGAAACCCTTCTCCTTCAACTCATCTTTCGCCTTTTTCGCAGGAGCATCGCTGATCACGATAACTGGTTTATCAGCAAATGCCTCTCTCGCAGCCTTCGGTCCGGGTAAGGCTGCGTTGGGCGTTGCAACGATTATCAGATCGGGATTGAACTCCTTCAACTTCTCAGCAACCACCGCTTCTTCGGGCTGCATTTTTGCTCCGCTCGTTACAACGCGAACTTCGATGTCTTCTCTGTCCGCCCTCTCGTCAAGAAGGTATTCGAGAATAACTGCGGTGCCGATGGCACCCATCTTCAAAACACCAACCTTCACCTTGCTCATGTCTTGCAGTATTCCTCGGACTATTTAACCCTTCTGTTTTTATCTCCACCTATTAAGGAATCTGAACCAATCGCAATTTCAAAAAGGATGTGTTTGCGATGCTAAATCAGTTATGGTGAGACCTCTCCACGTGG
>JBKBUO010000088.1:0-3713 GCA_046290005.1 Archaeoglobaceae archaeon
GAATGAGCCAGAGTCTGTGAGAGAAGTTTTCCAATCGTTTGGGATAAACCTTGTAATTGTAAATGCGCAGGACCGATTTCTTAAAAAGCTTAAGAACATAGTTGACCCTGAAGCGAAGAGGAAACTTATTGGTGAAGAATTCATCCGGGTTTTTGAAGAAGTAGCTGAGAAAACGGGGGCTGAATGTCTAATCCAAGGAACGATATACCCGGACAGAATCGAGTCAGGGTTTAGGAGGTTCTCGGACAAGATAAAGACCCATCATAATGTAGCCGGGCTTCCTACGCACATTAAGTTCAAGAAAATAGTTGAGCCTTTGCGAGACCTTTATAAGGACGAGGTTAGGAAGATTGCTGAAATCCTCGGGCTGCCAAAGGAACTGGTTTACAGACAGCCTTTTCCAGGTCCTGGACTTGCTGTGAGGGTTGTGGGCGAAGTGACTAAGGAAAAGATTGACATCGTGAGAAGAGCAGATAAAATTGTGAGGGAGGAGATTGAGAGAAGTGGGTTCGGAAAAAGTCTATGGCAATATTTTGCCGTCCTAACAGATACTAAGAGCACAGGTGTTAAAGGCGATGCGCGAGCTTACGGTTATGTTATGGCGGTGAGAATTGTTGAAAGCCGTGAAGCCATGACCGCGAGCTTCGCGAAAATTCCATATGAGATACTTGAGAGAATCTCCACAAGGATAACCAATGAGATACCAGAGGTTGTCAGGGTTGTCTACGATATAACTCACAAACCACCGGCAACAATAGAATGGGAATAAAAAGCTATGCTAAAGCAGCTAATTCTTTTTATATCGCTTCGATTAAAAATTGCAAAAATTATTTCTTAATTCCATAAAAATCATACCATCCGCCCTTGCTTCCAAATTTGAGCTTCTTGTCACCAATGTAGCCAGAGAACACGAGCTTCTTCAGCACGTTTGGTGGAGCGTAGTGAATTTCCTTTGTTTCGTTGTAAAGGTATTCTGCAATATGGTAAACAGTGTCGAGACCTATGAGGTCCATGAGTTCGAAGGGGCCCATTGGGAAGCCAAATGCGAGCTTGCACATTTCATCGATCTCCTTTATTCCCGCTATTCCAAGCTCGTAGAGCCTTATTGCTTCGACAAGCCAAGAATTTATGAACCTCGTTGTAAAGAATCCCGGAGCATCGTTTGCGGGAATTGGAACTTTTCCAAACTTCTTGGAAAGCTCGACTGTGATTTCGAAAGTCTCGTCAGAAGTCAAAGCGCCACGAACGATTTCTATTAACCTCATAACTGGCGCAGGATTGAACCAGTGCATGCCGATGAATTTATCTTTCCTTTCAACAGCAGTAGCAATGCTTGTAACCATTATCCCGGATGTGTTTGTAGCAAAAATTGCTTCGGATTTGCAAACCTTGTCAAGCTGAGCAAAGATCTTTCTCTTCAACTCAAGGTTCTCTGGAACCGCTTCAATCACGAAATCAGCATCTTTAAGGCTTTCGTAACTCGTTGAAATTTTTATCCTCTCCATGCATTTCTCCATCTCCTCTTTACTCATTTTACCTTTGTCCACCAACCTCTGAAGCCCGTAAGGACCGCTTTTTATGTTTTCGAGCGCTTTCTTTAGAATCTCTTCGCTTATATCCACCATCACAACTTCATAGCCACTTCTCGCAGCAACCTGCGCAATCCCGTGGCCCATAACGCCAGAGCCAATGACGCCAACAACCTTAACGTCTTCGAGTTTCATAAGAAAGACTTTGGATTTAAAATTAAAAATTTTTCCTTTTTTACTTAGCCCAAAAAGGGTTCTCCTTTCTCTTTATCTCGAGAAATTCGAGAAAAGCTTTTCTCGTTTCTTCATCAAAGGAGTCCAGAAGCCCTTTTTCTATCACTTTCGCATGCTTTTCTGGCACGTCTACGTAAAGCACTTCATCTCCCTCGAGCTGTCTTCCTATGGTAACGTCTTCTATTGCAATCGCAAGCTCTTCACCGATTTTTGCAATTGCAACGTTCTTCCCTTCCTTTTGCATACTCCTTACCTCGCCGATCTTGCTACCATCTGGTTTTATCAAAACGCTCCCCCTTCGAAGTTCTCCTGCGAGAACTCTCGCGCCGATTATCGCAGGCTTAGATCTCCTAAATACAAAGTCTTTAAGCAACTTTATCTTTCCAGGTTTGATCAAAGCTTCGATCTTTTGCCTCTCTCTCGCCAACTTCAGCTCTTCTCTCCACTTCCTAAACTGGTCTATTATTGTATAAATTATGTCTCCCTCAAAGATTTTAACATCGTATTTTCTCGCCTCTTCAACCGCTTCATCGAGAATTTTCACGTTGAAAGCCAAAATAGCTTTGTTGATCTCATCTTTGTTCGTCGAAACTTCGACGACATCCCTTTTATCCACTTCGCCAACCTCCGCTTTCTTTATCGGTATCTGCAACGATCTTATTTCGTTGATTATCGCTTCAAGCGAGCCAATTGTGTCGGTTTTTATCACTATCCCTTCACCTTCGGTTTTTATCGCAATCTCCTCGTATTCCTTCCTAACTCTCTCCTTGAATCTCTCCAAGTCTTCTTCAGTTTCAATCGCTTCAAACTCGCTACCTGCGATCGCCCTCTCGAGATTAGGGGCTAATATCTTTATACCAGCTGCAGCGATGACTTTTTCAACACGTTTGAACTTGCTCTCCACCCTCATTTCCCTCGCTGGTGGTGGCTTTAGAATCGCCTTCACATTTGTCACTATTACGCCATCTTTTCCGCTGATCGCAATCTTATCTCCTACTTTGAGGGTGCCATCGTAGATTATCGCATCACACGCAACTCCAATGCTACGTTCCTCCTTTATCTCCAAGATCGTCCCCTTCGCCTTTCCCTCTACTTGAAGCTTTAGGCCACTCACCAAGTAGCGCTGAGCGAGACCCAGAAGAACCATCAAGAGCTCTGGAATTCCTTCGCCAGTCAAAGCTGAAACCGGAATTATCGCTACGGTTTTCGTAAAATCCTTTATCCTGTCAAATCTCTCGCAGTTGAAACCGAAGTTGTGCATGTTTGCAACGAGTTCGTAGATCTTTGTGTCCAAGTTCATCTTCGCAAAGTCATCTTGAAGAGGAAGGTTTTTTAAAAAAGACCCCTCTTTGCTCTGCCAACCCGGAATTTTGTCTATCTTATTCGCAGCTATTACAAAAGGGGTTTTAAAAGTTCTCAAAATAGATAGAGCTTCCTCTGTTTGTGGCATTATCCCCTCGTTTATGTCTATGACGAGAATCGCAATATCTGCTAAGGCGCCACCCCTTTTCCTTAGATTTGTGAACGCCTTGTGTCCGGGAGTGTCTATAAAAAGTAAACCGGGAAGATTTATGTTAGGTCTCCAAATCTCCTTGCAAATCTCCTCGACGAGCTTTATCGGAATCTCCGTCGCTCCAATGTGCTGGGTTATCCCACCAGCTTCTTTCGCAGCAACTCTCGATTTTCTTATCTTGTCAAGTATCGTCGTCTTTCCATGGTCTACGTGACCCAAAACCGCGACGATTGGGGTTCTTACATCTTTCATTTCTCGTAAATCCAGCAATCCACTTCTCTCTCGTAGCTGAGGATTTCATCCGATGTGAAGAATAACCCGATTTCTCTCTCTGCAGAAGCCAACGAATCAGACGCGTGGACAACGTTTCTTCCGACGTCAAGTCCAAAGTCCCCTCTGATTGTTCCCGGCTCCGCTTCACTCGGATTTGTTGCGCC
>JBKBUO010000089.1:0-3712 GCA_046290005.1 Archaeoglobaceae archaeon
GGATAATAAACGCCGTGCTCATCGAAAAGCAGTGAATTTTGAGGGGGGCGCAAAAATATCAAGAGTTGCATCGGCGGCGGGACAGGTGCCAACGTTACATCAACGCCCCCCTAAGATGCTATGCTTTGAAGCTAAATAAAATTTTCGTGACAGAGATTGTCAAGTTCTATTTTTGTCGAGTATGTAATGTGCTATCGCTATACATTGTTCCGCCATCAGCGAAAGGTTCGAAACACTTAGAATTGTGCTCGTGAAATTAAATATCACGTCCTCGTCCACTTTCTTAACCCCTATGTGGTCGCCCAAAATGAACAAGGGCTCATTGATCTCTGAAGCAACTTCGTTCATGTCTCTACCGTCCTCTCGCAAGTAGTAAATGTTGTATCTTTTCGATAACTCGATCAAAAGTTCTTCAAGATTTTTCTTAGCAACAAAAATCCCAGAGTTCGTCTCTGTCCACTCTTTTGTCGCTTTAAAGCTTAATGCCTTCCTTATGTGTCCCGCTATGTTCCTCTCATCAGGAGACATTCTGCGAAGTTCGTTGCTAACTATTCGAACCACTTTTGGTGGGTTTGGCTTTCCAAGCAACAACAAGAAAACCTCAACGTCTCTCCTTATAGAGTGGGAAAGAAAGAGGGCTTGAGAGACGCATCTACATAAAATATCCATCCTCCCTGCTCCCGGGATGTCGTTGAGGCTGAAAGGTTCCGTGACTGCTTCGTTCCCTATTACCAAAAAGGATCGCATCAAAACTCGCCCCTAAGTATCTTAAGCGCAAACTCGCGATTGTTTGCGATGTCGATAGAGTAGTTGTCCCAGAAAACTGCAGTGCCTAAGATGAGAACATTGCCACTTACCGCCCCAAAAATACCTTTACCAACTACAAAACTCTTTCCCCCGCTTACAGATGCGGAACAAGGCATCATGACTTCTAAATCTTCACATTTCGCAAGTGGAAACATTGGATCGTTGTAGTTTTTCTCCTCGTCCTTTATTAAATCGTAGTTAATCCTTAGCCCAAAGTGTTTCGCCACTCTGTTCACGTTTTCAGAAACTCGATCAACGTTGAAATAGTAGCCCGTGAGAATGATCTTCTTCCCCATCTTAGCCCACTTTTTAATCTTGATGATGTCGTTCGCACCGAACTTGATCTCGGGGTAGTTGAAAACTATCACATCATAATCGCCAAGCTTTGTAAAACTCTTCTCCTCATACATCTCCAGCTTTTTTCTCTCCGCAATTCTCGTAAGCTTGGAGAAGTAATAGTAGTCGCCTATGCTGAACTCTCCCCTACTCACGCTCCACACCGTAGCCATGGAAAAAAGTTTGAGTGACTGAAGAAAAGGATTCTGGCTAAGAGAAAGAGAGCACAAAATCCATAAACAATCCCACAAACTCACATTTATGTCTGCAACTGTAATCGTAGGGGGCTTTTGGGGAGACGAGGGGAAGGGAAAAATAGTTGCGCATGTGGCAAACTCTGACAAGCCAAGTATAATCGCGAGAGGAGGCGTTGGACCCAACGCTGGTCATACTGTGGAGATAAATGGACAAAAGTTTGGAGTCAGGATGATTCCCTCGGGTTTTGTTTACAAATCCGCAAAACTCCTAATTGGCGCAGGTGTTCTCGTGAATCCAGAAGTCTTTCTGAAAGAAGTTGAAATGCTAAAAGTCGCAGACCGTGCGAGAGTTGATTACCGATGCGCAATTATCGAGCCAATGCATTGCGAACTCGACAGGACACAAGACCATCTGAGAAAAATTGGGACCACGGGAACTGGTTGCGGACCAGCAAACGTTGACAGAGTTCAAAGAGTTGCTAAACAAGCGAAGGACATTCCAGAGCTAAATGAATTTCTCGCAGACGTTCCGCTTGAGATAAACGAAGCCTTAGATCGCAACGAGTTCGTGCTCATCGAAGGTAGCCAAGGCTTTGCGCTAAGCCTATACTACGGCACTTATCCATACGTAACTTCCAAAGACACGACAGCGTCGGCAATCGCATCCGATGTTGGCGTGGGTCCTACAAGAATCGACGATGTGATCGTGGTTTTCAAGTGCTTCCCAACAAGGGTTGGTGCTGGTCCATTCCCGACTGAGATGCCGGTCGAAGAAGCTGAGAGATTGGGGATCGTGGAATACGGAACCGTGACTGGTAGAAGGAGAAGGGTCGGCTACTGGGATGGCAAACTTGCAAGGTATTCTGCGATGGTGAACGGTGCAACGCAAATCGCTATAACGGGAATTGACAAGCTTGACAAGGAATGCTACGGCGTAACTGAATGGGAGAAGCTCACACCAAAGGCAAAGAAGTTCATTGAACAAGTCGAAATGGACGTTAAAGTTCCAGTCACACTTATCTCGACTGGTCCCGAAACGAAGCAGATAATCGACTTGCGAAAGGAAAAGCTCTGATGATCGACTTCCACATCCACTCGAACTACTCCGACGGGAAAGCGGGCGTTTTGCAGATAGCGAAAAAAGCCAAGGAGCTTGGACTCAGAGAAATTGCAATCGTAGACCACTCGATCGAGTTTAGCTTTGGCTTAGACGAAAGGAAAGCGAAGAGAAGGGCTGAAGAGATAGAGATCGCAAAGGAAACGTATGGGATAAGGATTTACAGCGGAATAGAGTGCGGAGTTAACAGCTTCGGCGAGATCTACTTGCCAGAGTTCGACTTTGATTTCGTGATCGTTTCTGTGCACGAAGATGCGTTGAATTATTTTGATAGGATCATTGAATGCATTGAAAAAAATGATGTGCAAGTGGTGGGACACGTTCTTTCGGAGATCTTCGGACACTCGAGGGATTCGGAAAAAGAAGAGAAATTTCTGGACAAAATAGAGTCTCTTGGCATAGCCTTGGAGCTCAACTCCGGTCATCGATGCCCCCCAGAAGACTTTCTCGCGATGTGCTCTGAGAGAAACCTAAGGATCTCGATCGGTAGCGATGCACATAGATTGGAGAGGGTTGGAAAGGTTGGATGGTGTCTGGAAAAGGTAAAAAAGTATTTTTGGCGAGCGAAGCTCTTTGAAATATGAGGTGCATAACTCTCACGGTCGATGCGATAATCCCTTACGACCGCAAGATCGTTCTGATAAAGAGGGAAAACGAGCCCTTTAAGGACTTCTACGCCTTACCCGGGGGTATTGTGGAATACGGGGAAACTGTTGAAAACGCAGTTTTAAGGGAAGTTGAAGAGGAGACTGGAATTAAAGGTAGGATTCACAGTCTTGTCGGAGTTTATTCCGATCCAAGCAGAGACCCGCGCGGGCACTTTGTTTCGGTCTGTTTCATAGTCATTCCAATCGGCGGAAAGCTGAAAAGCGGAAGTGATGCAAAAGAAGTGGCCCTTTTCAGCCTCGAAGAATTGCCAAAACTTGCATTTGATCATGAGAAGATGATCAAAGATGCGGAGGTGAAAATTCGTGGAATTCTGTCCTAAGTGCAAGAGTTTGATGCGATATTCCGGAGAAAAGCTTGTGTGCAGAAAATGTGGTTATGAAAAAAATGCTGGGAACGAAAAAGTCGTTATAAGGTCGGAGGTGAACAAGGAAGAGATTCCGGTGATCGAAGGGGAGAAGATACAAACCCTCCCAACTACAAAAACGATTTGCCCCGCGTGTGGAAACACGGAAGCCTACTGGTGGATGAGACAACGAAGGGCAGCGGATGAGAGCGAAGTGAGATTTTTCCGATGCACGAAATGTGG
>JBKBUO010000090.1:0-3619 GCA_046290005.1 Archaeoglobaceae archaeon
TAAGCCATCATAAATTAATATCGGTCCTGTGAGATCGACCAAAAACATTATATAAAACCCAAGCGAAAAGTTTATATACTTTTACGAAAAACTTATATACTGCATGAAGCTCGTCGCGCTTGGAAAGCCAGAGAAGGTTTCAAAGTCGGGATTGCTTTTAATTTCAACATCTCCAACAGACATACCAAATATTGGGGAGAAAGTTGTGACAAGAAAAATGGAGAAAGTTGGCGTCGTTGTAGACGTCATAGGTCCTGTGGTGTCACCCTATGTTCTCGTTAAGCCGGATAAGGTTGTTTATGAAGATTTGTTTGTGGTGAGGGAGCATGGTAGAGGTAGAAAGAGTTCGAGAAAAGGAGAAGGAAGTAGAAAAGGAAGTAGAAAGAAAGGAGATTGAGAGAGAAGAGGATATAGAAGTCTGTCCAGAATGTGGAAGTCCGAGGCTCGTTAGGGATTATAGGCGTGGTGAGTTCATCTGCCAGGATTGTGGGCTTGTTATAGAGGACCAATACATAGACTCTGGTCCCGAATGGAGAGCTTTTGACAGTGAGCAAAGAGATAAAAGAGCAAGGGTTGGCGCACCAGTTACTTTCACGATCCACGACAAAGGGCTTTCAACGATAATCGATTGGAGCAACAAGGACTACTATGGAAAAGCGATTTCGGTGAGAAATAGGGCACAGCTGTTCAGATTAAGGAAATGGCAACGCAGAATAAGGATCAGCAACGCTACGGAGAGAAACCTCGCTTTTGCACTGAGCGAGCTCGACAGAATGGCGTCAGCCCTTGGATTGCCGAAAAGCGTTAGAGAAGCGGCTTCAGTGATATACAGGAAGGCGGTCGAAAAGAACTTGATCCGCGGAAGAAGCATTGAAGGCGTTGTTGCAGCAGCGTTATACTGTGCCTGTAGACAAGCTGGCGTGCCAAGAACTCTTGAAGAGATTGCTGTCTACTCGAGAGTTGATAGAAAGGAGATTGGGAGAACCTATCGCTTCATAACAAGAGAGTTGGGGATTAAGCTAATGCCAACGAGCCCAGCGGATTACGTTTCAAGATTTTGCGCTGCGCTAAATCTAAGCGGAGACGTGCAAAGAAAAGCAATCGAAATAATAAAGAAGGCTGAAGAGAGGGAACTTACCAGTGGTCGTGGACCAACGGGAGTGGCTGCAGCTGCGATTTACGTGGCTTCTATTCTCCTTGGAGAAAGGAGGACTCAAAGAGAAGTCGCGGAGGTTGCTGGAGTTACAGAGGTCACTATAAGAAACCGTTACAAAGAATTGGCTGAAAGACTCGGCATAGAAATAATATTATAATTTTTAACTTTTCAGAAGCTCTTCAAGCTTTTCTCTGTTGAATCCCAGAACCCACTTGTCTCCCTTGACTATCAAAGGAACTGAGTAACTCTTGGAAATGCTGTGAATTTTCTCTATAACCTTCTTCCTCTCCTCGCCATCCAATCTGTCAACCCAAATCACTTCGAAGTCTGCTTTCGCAGATTGCAAAAACTCAAGAGCTCTTTTGCAGTGTGGACAGGTCGTTAAACCATATACTGTAATCTGCGCCATGGTAAAAGTTTTCTGCGGGATTATTTAAATATTTCTCGGATTTGCTACACTGAAAAATAGATCTCTACGCGAAAAATTTAATCGAAGGTTCTGCCTTCGAGCGAAGGATCGTGTCCCGGGATTATTTGAGATTTCTTTGCCAAACTCGTTGCCTTATAACAGCTTTCAAACCAATCTATGAGGGATACGTAGAGTCCAATCGGGAAAAATGGCGATTTTTGCGCTGGAATAACAGCTTTTCCGTGTTCGCTCTCAATTACTATGTCTTGTCTCGGCGGAAACATGTTCATGTATGAGTAAAAGTGATCTGAAGCCATCAGGTATTCCCCACTCTTTGCTTTAACAACGATCCCCTGTAGCCCCGGTGTGTGCCCAGGTAAGCTCACGAGCTTCAAACCACTCGCGATCTCTAAATCACCTTTTACAAGGCAGAGGTCCATGCTTTCGATCGTCTCAATATACTTCGGGACATATAGATCCCTTAGGACTGGTAATGGGTTCACGGCAAACTCCCATTCTCTCTTCTGCACGTAGATCCTTGCGTTGTGGAAAAGGTGCGCGTTGGCGCAGTGGTCAAAATGCAAATGCGTGATGATGAGTTTTTCAACTTCTTCTGGTCTGACATTTTCTTGTTCAAGCGCTCTCACGACTCCCTTCTCACCACCACCTTCTACTGGGTAAATCGCCTCTTCCGCAACTCCTGCATCGACGACTATCTTCTCCTCACCCTCTATCAACCAAACGTAAACGGGTCCGGACGCTATGTATTCCGAGCTTCCAAAGAAGAAGACGACGTTCAGGGGAACTCTTATCTTGGCTTGAACCAACGGTCTAATTCGCATAGGGGAATTGTAAATACTGATCATATATATTCGTTTTGATCTCTCACTTCAACCGCAGACAGGAGGCTCCGAGGACAAAATTTATATTTAAAGAGTCAAAAGGATTTAGCGGGGATCTTAATGAAAGTGCTGGCGAGAAGTCTTTCAAGAAAGACCGTAGTCTTAACTGATGGAACTGTGGTGGGTGCGCTGTATAACATAACCGTGGACTTCAAAACAGGGGCAATCTTAAGCCTTGTGGTCAAACCGATCAACGAGATTCCCGAGTTTAGAAGGGAAGAGAACATGTACATAATCCCCTTCTCCTCCGTCACCGCGCTAAAAGATTACATAGTGGTCGACAAGGAGAAGTTGAGATCGTGAGGGACTACTTATTTCCTCCAATAATCTTTCCACTATTTTTGATTCTCATCGTTCTCCCCCTAATCGTTCTTTTCCTCATTTTCACGGGAACAGCGGTTTTCAAGCTCGTGTTTGGAGTTGAAAGCGATAAAGCGATACTCTTGCTTGCAATGATCGTAGTTGGGAGTTTGATAAACGTTCCACTGTTTGAAATGAAAGGTTCAGAAATCGTTCGAAGATATGAGATCTTTGGTTTTATTTACACGGTTAGGAGCAAGAAGAAGCTTGTAGTTGCGGTGAACATTGGTGGTTGCGTTTTGCCAGCAATTCTTGCCACGAAACTCCTAAACGATATCTTCGAATTCTTGCCAATCTCAATCCTAATAACAGCTTTTCTTCTCTCCTCTCTCATAATCTTCGGCTTTGCAAAACCTGTTGCAGGTGTAGGGATCGTGGTTCCAATGATAGTTCCACCAATCGTCGCTACTGTGGCGAGTTACATCGCGATCATCTTGGCTGATGCGCCGATCTTCCTACTACCAAAGCTATCCTTTAGCATCGGCACGCTTTCTGTGCTGTTTGGTGCGGACGTTTTGCACCTAAGAGATCTCGAAAAAATAGGCTACGGCGTTGTTAGCATCGGTGGCGCTGGAACCTTCGATGGGATCTTTCTCACCGGAATCTTTGCAGTCCTTTTCTCAGTTTTGCTCGTCTAAAAGGTCTCTTGTAGCTTTCCTAACAGCCATTTCGCTGTTGTATTTTGGCTTCCAACCCAACTTCTTTAGCTTCTCGATGGACAAGAGCATCACAGGAACGTCGCCAACCCATCCACGATCCCCACCGGTGAACTTGAACTCTGGAGTCAAGTTC
>JBKBUO010000091.1:0-3427 GCA_046290005.1 Archaeoglobaceae archaeon
CCGAAGTGAACCGCTCTCGCTGGACAAGCTCTTGCACAAGCTGGAGCGACTCCCTTTTCAATTCGAGGAAAGCAGGCTATGCACTTCTGAACAATATTGAGCTTTTTGTTGTAATTTGGAATTTTATACGGACACGCTGATATGCACTTCTTGCATCCATTGCACATCTCTTCGTCTATCAGCACGATTCCATTCTCGTCCTTGGTTATCGCCCGCACTTCGCACGCTGAGAGACATGCTGGCTTTGAACAATGGTTGCAAATCTTTGGGAGATAAAAATGCCAGCTATTCGGCCATTCTCCCCCACCAACATCTTCTTCCCAGTTAAACGTCCACTTTGGCTTCTTCTTTAGCAACACAGGTTTACCATTTACGATTTTGCATTCGCCTTCTTTGCTAACCCCCCAGTCGTATTTGATCCAATCGTGCAGTTCTCCATCTTCTGGAATTTTGCCGAAGATTAGTTTGCCCTCAGGATCAAATCCTCCACCCATTTTTTCCCATCCCTTGGGATAACCCAATCCCGGCATCGTTAATACGACGCACCAGAACTGCTCTCTCTCTTCAGGCGATTCGCTTAGCCAGAGGGTCCAGCAGTTCTCTACGCAAGTGGGACACCCATTGCACTTGTTCAGATCAAACACAAACGCGATCTGCAACGATATCACCTGAAACCAGCCAATTTTATAGTATTTTAAATTTATCGGGATTATTGAAGATTAATATGCACGAATAAGCAAAGATGAGCTTAGATAATCAAAATAGTCTTCCAAGGTATTAGAGGAGAGTTGGAAACTACTTTATAACGATTTCAAATCCCTGGGCAAATACAGAATAATCTACGAACGAGTTGAAATGTTTTTCAAGTATATCTTTTATAATTTCACACAAAAGTTTATTAAATTCCTTTTCCATCCTCGAGGATACGATTACGTGAACTTCTTTTCCGATTTTCTGAACCTCAACTGAGAGTGCCAAATTCATCGTGGGTAGAATCACTTTTATGAATTTCACGAACTCATCCAAGGATATTTTGTCTATCGATCTCTTGTAATACCACTCCAACAGTATTCTGACCTCGTTCTCTTCTACTATTTTGTTTAGATTCCCAGATGCCCCCGCGTTTATAGTTCCACTACTGAGAAGGACCACTCCGATTTCTCTGACCATCTTCAAAATCAAAATATCTTTCTCACTCGGCTCTTGACCGATGCTTTCAATTAGGGAGTCATAGATTTTAATTGCGTTTTCGATCACTTTGTTCAAACTTCCGTATATAGGGATGTATTTTTGAACAATTTTTTCATACACATCTTTGTCGATCGTCGTCTGAATTCTGACTTTCTTTGACATCACACACCTTTAAGATTATGCTAATTATAAAGCTTGCGGTAAAGTAACAAAATTTTTAAACTGTTAAACTGCTCTGCGAGTATGGATTCAGATTCAATCGAATTTGCGATAAGATTGCACGGCTACCTCAGCCCTGGGCTCGCTCTTGGAATGAGGATGGCTGAGATAGCTCGCAGACACTTGGGAACAAATTTGAAGGGGAAAGCACTCATAGGGATTGCAGAAACATCTTTTTGCGTTCCAGATGCCTTGCAGGTAGTGGTTGGAACAACCGTTGGAAATTGGAATTTGATAGTCAAGGAATACGGGAAGCTTGCGTTGTCTGTTGTTAGAAGCGACACGATGGAAGGATACAGAGTTAGCCTAAAGAAAGAGGTGGCAAACAACTCCGGACTTATGAGGAGCTTCATTTTGAGAGATAGAAAGCTCAGTAGTGAGGAGAAGATAATGCTTGCAAAAGAATTTTTGTCCCTTGATGAGCGATACTTTGATATTAGAAAAATAAGGTTGAAGATACCCGTTAGAAAGAAAAAGGAAGGCATCTTTGAATGCGAGAATTGCGGAGAGTTACAGCCAAATAACTACATGGTAGAAAGAGAAGGGAAAAAACTTTGCCCTGTTTGCAGTGGAGACAGTTATTTTGATGAAATCAAATAAAATCATTCGTAGAGATTTACTTCGACCTCTCCTCCTCTTTTGAGATCTCTGTTGGTGATAACGAAACCATCTGAGAGCGAGCTTCTCGGCATGGCGGAGATCAAACTTGGTTCGTAACTCTCTGAAAATGCTGCGGATAGGATCTGACCTTTGTGGAAAACTGGGATCGCAATTCCATCTTCGAGCTTAACGAATAGGAAATAGCTGAAACCATCTGAGGGGATTTTGACATCGGTGGCTAACTTAGCTTTAACCTTTGGGTATGGTTTTTCTCCGACGAAGAAAACTCTGACAGTGAGCATTGCCGTAAAAGCTCCAGTTGGCTTTCCAGGTAACGCGAATACGGGTTTATCGTTCACGATTGCTACTGTTAAAGGCTTTCCAGGTCTTTGCTTTACTCGGTTAATCAGGATCTCTCCTATCTCCTCTAAGACTTTTGTAACGTAGTCTTTTTTGCCCACGCTCACTCCACCACTTGTCATGACGACATCGAATTTTTCAGCCCCGTATCTCAGAATTTTTTCAACTTCTTCTCTGTTGTCTCCAGCAATTCCGAGAAATTCAGCTTCGCAACCCCATTTCTTGAGAAAGGAGATGATCATGGCGGAGTTAGAATCTGGAATTATTCCCTTCTTTATCTCATCTCCGTTGGAGAACACACCAACCCTAAGCTTTTTGTATACATCCACTTCTTCGTAGCCCAAGCTCGAGATAACTGCAATCTCCTGTGGATTTAGTTTCGTTCTCTTTTTAAGGATAACCTCCCCTTCTTGAGCCTCACTACCCGCTTTTAGAACATATTTCCCTTTATCTACTTCTTCCTCGATTTCGATTTTACCTTCCTTTATTTTTGCTATCTCTATTTTGACAACCGTGTCTGCATTTCGTGGCATTTTTGATCCAGTAGCTACGTAAAAACACTCATCTTCAGCTACTTCGTATTCGCCCACATCTGAGGGACTTATTTCTCCGACGATCCGATACTCTTTTCTGCCGAATTTGATCGCAAAACCATCCATGGTTGCGATATCATATGGAGGGATGTTTTTTCTCGCTACCACGTCTTCGGCAAGTTCTCTACCAACAGCATCCCTTATCGAAATCCTTTCTACGTCACGCCTAAAGTAATACCTCTCTCTAAGCTCTTTCATCACTTTCCAAGTATCGTCGATTGTCACAAATTTTTTCATATTTTAGCAATCCCAATGGGTTGTTTTTAAGTGTTATTCTGGGTTAGGACAACTCATAATACTACATTCACATTTATGATTACAGATGACCATGAATTATCGAAATCTTTATAATTGAAAAATAATTAGATACTACCCAATTTGTTGTGGAGGTGGTAAAAATGGTCGTTTATCCCTCGAAGGATTGGATGGACGAGCTGTTGAAGAAAGTCAACAGCGACGAGCAA
>JBKBUO010000092.1:0-3403 GCA_046290005.1 Archaeoglobaceae archaeon
CGCAGGACGTAATTGTTTTGCCAGTAGAGAAAGATGGCAATGGCAAGATCTACTTGCTTTGGCGTGGTTCGCAAAAGCTCAGCGAGTTCACCTTCCCCAATGATGGGTGGATGCCTGTCGTCAGCGCCGCTTATGGCGAGATATACGTTGCAACTCCGAGTCATCTATACAAGCTCGCTGACATGAAAAAACCTAAGATAAGCGATGTGGGAGCAAAATTGCTCAATGAAACTCTGGTCGTTAACGTAAAAGCCTATGATGAAGAGAGCGCTTTACACAGAGTTCTTCTTGCCTACAGCTTAAACAGTTCGCAATGGAACTATATGGAAATGGAGATTGCAAGGAGATACGTCATGGAGCCCATCGGAGGTTACGGTCTGAGCGAAGAGGATTACAGTGCTAAAATCCAAGTGTCTCCAGGCTTAACCGTGGAGTTCTACATAGTTTCCATAGATAACTCTGGGAACTATGAAACTTCAAAGTTTTACGCTTATCGAGTCTCTAAATAGCTTTTTTCTCTTTTAAACTCCAAAGCGCTTCTTACGAAACCGACGAAGGGTGGTGAAGGAGCAAGGGGGCGAGACTTGAACTCCGGATGGAACTGAGTAGCCAAGAAGAATCGATGCGTTGGGATCTCAAGGGATTCCATCCTTCGTCCGTTGTCGGAGTAACCGCTGAAAACGAGTCCTTTGCTCTCTAAGAGCTCTATATAGTCTGGATTAACTTCATACCTATGCCTATGCCTCTCTCGTATCTTTTCAGTGCCGTATAGTTTATGTATTAGAGTTCCGTGCTTTGTCGTGACCTCTATCTCTCCCAATCGCATGGTTCCGCCGAGCTCCTTTATATCCCTTTGCTCTGGCAATATGTCGATCACGCAATGTCCACTTCTATCCATTTCCGCACTGTTGGCATCGAGGTTGCAAACGTTTCTCGCGAATTCAACAACTGCGAGCTGAAAACCGAAGCAAATGCCAAGAAGAGGGATATTTCTCGTTCTTGCGTAATTTATCGCTCTTATTTTTCCTTCTGCTCCTCGTTTTCCAAAGCCACCAGGGATAAGGATTCCATCGTAATCGAGTGCACAATCTCCTTTTTCAAGCTTCTCACTGTCTACCCAAACGCAGTTCACCTTACATCCCACTGCTACCCCAGCGTGCTTCAAAGCTTCCCTTATGCTTATGTAAGCGTCTTTAACGTCAACGTATTTTCCAACGATCGCAATGCTTACTTCTTCTCTTAGCTCCTTCATCCTCTTCACGAATTCTTCCCAGTCTTTGCTCTCTCTCCTCTTCTCAAGCTTAAGTTTGCTTAGAATCACTTTATCTAAGCCCTCTTCCCTAAACTTCAGCGGGACCTCGTATATGTCGCAATCCTCGTTGCTTATCACCGCTCCAACTTCAACATCGCAGAAGAGCGAAATTTTTCTCTTTGTCGATTCTTTGAGCTTTTCCTTGCATCTCCCGACGATAACATCTGGATAAAGCCCGAGTTCTCGAAGCTCTTTAACGCTGTGTTGCGTTGGCTTCGTCTTCTGCTCTCCACCAGCATCGAGTGGAATTAAAGTGACGTGGACGAGCAAAAAGTCCTCTTCTCTCTCCTCTATTCTCATCTGCCTTATTGCCTCAAGGAAAGGCATACTTTCGATGTCTCCCACAGTTCCTCCGATCTCGATAAGACAGATCTCGGCGTTGTTCTTCTTCGCAACTTCTCTGATCCATGATTTTATCTCATCCGTTACGTGGGGAATTATTTGCACTGTCTGACCGAGATAATCCCCTCTTCTCTCCTTTTCGATTACACGTCGGTAGATCTTGCCAGTTGTGATGTTGTGCTCCCCTGTTAGCTCCATTCCGATGAAACGCTCGTAATGTCCAAGGTCGAGGTCGACTTCAGTGCCGTCTTTGAGCACGTAAACTTCACCGTGCTGGAATGGGTTCATGGTTCCGGCGTCGATGTTGATGTATGGGTCGATTTTTATCGGCACAACTCTGTAACCGAGGTCAACGAGAAGTCTACCAATCGACGCCGCCGTTATTCCCTTGCCAAGTCCGCTCATCACTCCGCCAGTGACTACTATGAACTTCATAACTCTGGAAGGAAATTTGGAATCCCCTCTTCGATTGGATAAACCGCCTTACAGTTTTTGCAGACGAGCTTTCCGGAAATTATCTCTTCGCGATCCTCTTGAAGAACCTCTAAATCGAGATCACCCTTACACTTTGGACATGCGAGAATTTCGAGCAAGGATCTTTTCATGACCCCTTAAGGCATCGCTAAGAATATAATGGTTTCCTTGTAGCTAATTTTTTAAAGCTTGTGCAAACTTTGACCGTGAACGTAGTCTATCCAGATTCGGGTTTCGGAAACATCGTGGGACAGTTGTTAGAACAAAAGTTGAAGAAACCGGAGAAAGCAGATTTTGCGAAGAAAATACGTGGCGAAATAACCATAGAAGTAAGAGACCTCGGCGTCTCTGCGACGGTTAGGTTTATGGGCGACTTGGTGGAGGTGATGAATGGTAGCTCTGAGAAAGCAGATTCGACCATATCTGCGAACTTCAAAGTTATAAACGAGCTCGTTTCTGGGGCGACGTCTCTAAGGATCTTGAAGCTGATGCTAACTCGAAAACTTAGGATAAAGGGCATCCCCATGGCGAAAAAGTTTAACGCACTCCTTGCTTGACCAGGTTAGATCGATAAAATTATAAATGTGAATAGAAAAGGATTGTTATGGTGAACGTTCTCGGAGTTGAAGGGGAGAACATAAGGGAGGTAGACGTTGACAAGATAGTTAGGGTGTGGGTTAAGCACTACGACGCAGGTGTTCGTGCCCAGATAACGTATCCTGTAATGCCCGCTTATAGGATGCTCGATGAAACTGCACAGAGGATACCATATAACTCGTGTGCGTTCTTCTACGGCAATTACGTTACTTTCAAGCAAATAAAGGAAGCTTCTGAAAAGGTCTGCGGTTTTCTGCAATCCATAGGTTTTGAAAAAGGAGACAAGGCATTGGTGTCGCTTCCAAACACACCACATTATACTTCAATAGCCTACGGAATTATGAAGGCTGGTGGAACTGTTGTGCAGTGCAACCCACTTTACACAACGAGGGAAATAAAGTTTCTCGTCGAGAACAGCGAATCGGAAATCGCTTTTTGTATCGACCTGATTTATCCAAATATCCAGCCCATACTGGATGAGGGCTTGTTGAAGAAAGTGGTTCTATGTAGTTTCCAGGACTTTATCTCCGGGGCAAGTGCTCCGGATTTACCTGAAAAGAGAGAAGAGTTGATAAAATACGAGGACGTGATGAAATTCGAAAGAAGCAAGAAATTTCCGGAGATAAATCCCAGAGAAGACGTTGCAATGCTTCAATACACGGGCGGAACAACTGGTTC
>JBKBUO010000093.1:0-3216 GCA_046290005.1 Archaeoglobaceae archaeon
CTTGAGTCTTTGCTCATGACTTTCTTTGCCGAGGCTAAAAAATCTCGATACAGCTTTTCTATCGCCCCCTTTCTATGAACCCTAAGCCCATATGGGGGATTCGTTATGATTACATCGTACTCTCCTTCGGTTTGGTTGCATCGCCAAGATTGAACTCGATCGTATCTGCGACTCCAGTGTTTTTCGCATTCTCTATCGCTCCTTCGAGATGTTTTCTGACCTTTTCGATGCCGTAGATCCTTAACTTTAAATCCCTGGTCTCGTATTCAACCATAGGAAGTTTTAGAAGCTTCTGATGAGCAAAGCTTCGCTTGTTTGGGGTATTTCTTGCCATGAGAGCTGCTTCTATCGGTATTGTTCCACTCCCGCACATCGGATCGAGTAAGGACTCTTCTGGTCTCCATCTGGAGAGCTTAACCATAGCACAGGCGATCGTTGCGTTTAGATGGGCTGGGTGATTGTAAATTCTCCACCACCTTTTATGCATAGCATCATCACCAGTTGTGTCAACACCAACAAGAAGCTCTCTCTACGACCTCGACCCTCAGTATTACGTCTGGATCGTCGAGGTTCACTTTTAACCTTTCTTGATGCGTTTCGAGAAAACTCTCGATCACCGCCTGTCCTGCGACTCTTGCGATGTCGAGAGATGTGAACTCGTGAACACCTACACGCAAGCTTCTCACCGCAAAACTTTTACCCTTGAGAAAATCAAAGCTAAGGCTTCTGACACTTCGATAAATGTCTTCAAGCTTTTCCACATTATCATCTCGGAAAAGGAGGATGTTCAGCCTTTCAAGTGTTATAGAGTAGTGGTTCAGCAAAGGTATCAGCTCAAGGTTTCCAGAGAAAAACACTCTGCCTTTTCCTTCTTTAACCTCCGATACTTTAGCCCAAAAATCTTTAACTCCTCCACCGCTATGTCCTCGAGCCCAGGAGGTAGAGTTGCATAGAACTCCACGACAAAAAATCGATTGTCCAGATGAAAACCTTATTCCAAGGACACACAAAAATTTAAATTCAGAATGGTAACCGCTTTATTACTTTGAGGTGCGTAACATGGGGAAGATAAGAAAACTCCAGAGAAGAAAGACGAATCCAAGACTGGTAAAGGTAATCGATTTGCTCCTCGAAGAGGGTGCAAAAAACAATTCCAATCTCTGGAAAGTCGTCGCTGAAAAGCTCGCCTCACCGACAAGGAGATGGGCTGAAGTAAGCCTTTCTAAGATAGACAGGTATGCAAGGGAAAACGAAGTGATCGTAGTTCCGGGAAAGGTGCTTGGTGGAAATCTGACGAAGGCTGTGAAGGTTGCTGCGTTCAACTTCTCAGAGTCTGCAAAGGAAAAGATAACCACCACCGGCGGACAATGGATGAGGATCGAAGAGCTCGTAAAAGTGAACCCGAAGGGGAGCGGGGTTAGGATAATCGTTTGAGGGTGGTTCAGATGAGCGTAAGTGTAAAGAGGGTTCTTTCCTCCTTGGGCGATTACAAAGTCATAGATGCCGAAGGGCACATCCTTGGAAGGCTTTGTAGCGTTATCGCCAGGAGACTTTTGAGTGGGGAAAAAATCGTGGTCGTGAACGCAGAGAAGGCAATAGTAACTGGTAGCAAGGCAAACGTCTTTCAGAGATACAAGGACAAATACGACAGGGGTAGCAAGGAAAAGGGTCCGTATTTCCCGAGGCATCCAGAGAGGATTTTCAAGAGAACTGTGAGAGGAATGCTCCCCTGGGACAGTAGAAGGGGTAGGGAAGCCT
The DNA here is from genome assembly GCA_046290005.1 of Archaeoglobaceae archaeon. Taxonomy (GTDB): domain Archaea; phylum Halobacteriota; class Archaeoglobi; order Archaeoglobales; family Archaeoglobaceae; genus WYZ-LMO2. The sequence continues at coordinate 1,759 of JBKBUO010000093.1, forward strand.
ACAGAAGGCTGAGGGTCTTCATAGGTGTCCCCGAGGAGTTGAAGGGAAAAGAGTTTGAGAAAATCGAAGATGCTTTGTTTGAGAAAGTTTCAAAAACAGAAAAGTTTGTGATGTTAGAAGAGATTAGCAAACACTTGGGGTGGGCTAAGTGAAAGTAGTTGTCACGAGCGGAAAGAGAAAGACCGCAGTTGCGAGGGCAGTTGCTAAAGTGGGCGTGGGAAGAGTTAGGATCAACAAGATACCGATCGAGATATTCCCAATGGAGCTGCCAAGGAGAATTATGCTCGAGCCTTTAAAAATCGCGGGAGAACTTGCAAAGAAGGTTGACATAGACGTAAAGGTCTCTGGTGGTGGCGTAATGGGGCAAGCCGAAGCTGCGAGAACTGCGATTGCAAGGGCGTTGGTTGAGTTCTTTGGAGACGAGGAGCTTAAGAAAGCCTTTTTGGAATACGACAGGACTCTTTTGGTTAACGATGTGAGAAGAAAGCTTCCAAAGCTCCAAGGAGGAAGAGGAGCAAGGAAGAGGAGGCAAACGTCTTATAGGTGATGCATTTTGCACGAGATCGCGGATTTTCCAATTCGCTGTTTTTCCTGCGGTGCGGTTATTGGGCATCTCTACGCGAAATACTTGGAAATGGTCAACAGTGGGAAGTCACCCAAGGAAGCGTTGGATTCCTTGGGACTTCAAAGATACTGTTGTAGGAGAATGCTTATAACCCACAAATCTCTGATTGGCGAGATTGCGAGGTTCCGTGGGGCCGTGGGGTAGCCTGGTATATCCTTTCGGCTTTGGGAGCCGGAGACCCGAGTTCAAATCTCGGCGGCCCCATTTTTAAAACTTTTGCATTTTCTTGGGTTTTTTCTTCTGCTAGTGCATGCTGAGACTAGCTACACAGGTCATTCTACGATTAGTATAAAGTCTAACAACAGTTTTCATATCAGCAAGCTTTTTTGAGAATTAAAATGTGTTCAAAGAGAAAAAATAAAATAAAGTATTCAGACCTCGGGTTGAACCCAAGTCTGGAATCTCCATGCCGAATCATCCATAAAATGCCTCTCGCGAACGATGTCGTATCCCCACCACTCGGTTGGAACGTTTTCGTCCCACCAAATCGCACCATCGCCGATGTATAAAAACGGTCTCTTGTGATCAGCCACATTTGTATCTGGTGTGAAAATAAGAGTGGCGCTCCAAACCTCGTTTGCTTGATTTACGTAGTTTTCAAGATAAGGTAAATGTCCTTGTCTAACCCAATTCCCATCGATCCAAATGTTGTAAATGTGCTCATTGGAATTTGGATAAACGTAGATGATGTAATTGTTAAACGTATCAGCTGTGGTTGTTCCGTGGAAGCGATAGCCTCCTTCGTCATTGTCGTATGTAAACAATTGCCAACGGTAATCGTTTACAGATCTAATGACTCCTACTTCCGTCCAATATCCTCCCCGTCCAGCATG
>JBKBUO010000094.1:0-3142 GCA_046290005.1 Archaeoglobaceae archaeon
TTCTGCGCTAAGTTCACAACGAAGGAGTCAAGCTCGTCTTCGTGTTCGAAGACTAAGTTTGTTCTTAGGTTTGTGTATTTTCTATGGAAAACATAGATCGGGATTCTTGCACCGTTGCACGAGATGTCTTCGATATTCGGATCGAACATCAGTGGAGTTATTCGATCGTAAAGCACAGTTCTCTTGATTATATGATAAAGGATCTTGTAGTAATCAGCCCCCTCCTTTTTTATTCTAAAGTCATCGAGTATTCTGTTCACCTTTTTTCTAAGGGCTCCGAATTTGTCTCCGATTTCTTGGGGACTTATTGGGTAGAATTCGAGCTTTTTAACGATCTCCTTAACGAGTTTTGTGTCTTCTTCGTTAAGCGAAGGTTCGTTCAAAAAGTACGAGAACTCGTTGTCCTCTTCACTGTACAATATGTGCACACTCGCGAAAACAAACCTTGAGTGAACCGGATATTTTTCAACTTCAAACCAACCATCAGGAGCTTTAAAGTCCTCCATTAACTTTTTAGACAGATTTCTTGTCGTTTCCTCGTCTAGCCACTCCGCTCTTGCGCCTCTCTTTATAATCTCAAAAACTCCCGCGGCTTGTTTTTTTCTGGGGAGAGTTATTTTGAATCTTGAGACCATGGTAACAAACCTACGTTTTAGAATAAAAAACTTCTCGTTCTAAGATTACAATCTTGCAGGCAAACACATGAACTGCGGAAAGAATAAATAATGTTGTCACAACTCTTATCAATGGCGTCGCTTAAAGTTGCAAAGGTCTTTGGGATAGACGTCAAGGTCCATTGGAGCCTTTTTATCATACTTATACTTCTCTCTGGATACTTTTACAGCTCAAATAAGCCCTTTGGTTTTTCAGAGCTTTCAGAACCTGAAAGGATCTTTTACTCCGTTCTTGCATCGATCTTTGTTTTTGTTGCAGTTCTTTTGCATGAGTTGGGGCACTCAATTGTTGCAATCAAGTTTGGAGTCAGCGTTCGTGAAATCCTCCTCTTCATCTTCGGCGGAGTTGCGATGATGGAGAACATTCCGAAAAATCCAAGACAAGAGCTCTTGATTTCAATTGCTGGACCCATTGTAAGCATTTCGGTTGCATTGATTAGCCTTTTATTGTCTTACTTGACATTTGGCGGTTTATCGACGTTCTTTTTAATCAGCGCTTACTTCAACGGCATCATCGCAGTTTTCAATCTGATTCCAGCTTTTCCAATGGATGGTGGCAGAATTTTAAGAAGCTTTCTCGCGAGAAGAATGAGCTACGTCTATGCGACGAGAATTTCAGCAAACGTTGGAAAAGCGATTGCAGTTTTCATGGTGGTGTTTGGATTTTTCTACAACATCTGGCTCCTCCTCATAGCTCTCTTCATATACCTTGGTGCAACCGAAGAAGAAAAAATCGTCACTGCAGAAAGTTTTTTGTCGAGGTTTAGAATCAGGGACATAATGACGTCGAACGTTTTATCCGTTAAACCCGAGACAACGGTGGCAGAAGTCATAGATCTGATGTTCAAACACAAGCACCTCGGTTATCCTGTCGTCAAAGATGGGGAACTCGTTGGCATAGTAACGCTGACAGATCTCATAAATGCGGATAGAAACACAAGGATCGAGGAAATAATGGCGAGAGAGGTTATAACCCTAAAGCCAGAGCAAAGCGCTTTTGATGCCTTTAAACTCATGGGTGAAAGGAGAATTGGTAGAATACCAATCGTCGAAGAGGGTAAATTGGTTGGAATTGTTACAAGGAGCGATCTGATGAAGCTAAAAGAAATAATCGAGATCCTCGAGGTGTCAGGATGGAAAAGAAGTTAGTAATAGTCGGCACCGCACACGTTTCGCAGAAGAGTGTCAAAGAAGTCGTAGAGACGATAGAAAGAGAAAAGCCAGAAGCAGTTGCGGTAGAACTTTGTCCGAGAAGATACAACGCTCTGCTTGGTAGAAGAGAAGAGATAGACTTGAGAGATGTGCTTAGAAGAGGAGACTTTCTCCTCATACTACTGCAGATCCTACTGGGGTATTTTCAGAGAAAAGTCGGTGAAGAAACCAAAGTCAAACCGGGGGAAGAGATGCTCTTCGCAATTAAAAAAGCCCATGAGATAGGGGCAGACGTGATATTAATAGACCGAGACATTGCGATAACCTTCAAGCGTCTCTGGGGGAAGATGAGCTTTTTCGAGAAGCTGAAGTTCTTTTACCATCTCCTAAGAGGTTTTACGGGCAAGTCTGAGAATGTGGATGATATGCTAAGGGAAGATGTGATAGAAACACTCATTAGAGAGTTTCGAAAAATCTCGCCCAAGGCTGCAGAAGTTTTGATCGATGAAAGAGATGCGTTTATGGCTTTCAATCTGAAAAAAGCGCTTGAAAGATACAACAGCGTTGTCGCAGTCGTTGGAGCGGGACATAAAAGGGGAATCTTGGAATCGCTACAGAAAAACATCGACGTAGCAGAATTGACACACGTTAAGAAGGGAAAGGGGCTAAAGATAGCTTCAATCGTTTTCGCAGTATTTATCATCGCCTTCTTCTTGACAACGGCAATAATTGCGGTTGAATTGTTCTACCAAGCCTTCCTATACTGGTTTCTGATCAACGGAACTCTTGCTGCGATTGGTGCTATCGCCGCAAGGGCGCACCCTATATCTGTCGCAGTAGCATTTCTCTGCGCCTGGTTCACGTCTTTAAATCCTCTAATTGCCGCAGGTTGGTTTTCTGGATTCACAGAAGCTTGGATAAGAAAACCGAGTTTTAGCGATGTTGAAAACATCTTCAAAGCTGGAAACTTCAGAGAGATGTGGGAAAACAAGTTCTTTCGCGTCATATGCGTTGCAGCGTTCACGAACATCGGGAGCACGATTGGAACGATCTACGGCAGCTACTACATAATAACGAACTTCGGCGTTGATTTTGCCAAGGTCGTTTCGAATCTGTTTACCATATGATACGACTTCAACCACTTGGAAAAGTAAGCGAAGAGCTGATGAAATGGCTTGCGAGAGAGTTGGAGAAAAAGTTTTCGAGGGAAGTCAGACTCCTACCACGGATGGAAATTCCCAAGGCTTGTTTTGATAACAAGCGAAATCAATTCAATTCTACGTGCATCCTACTTTCCTACAACGCTGAAAACGTAA
>JBKBUO010000095.1:0-3079 GCA_046290005.1 Archaeoglobaceae archaeon
TAAACAGATTAAGCTACGATCTCCATGCTCGACGCAAGAGTTTTGGAAGTTGCATTCTACTATCCCGCGCCTTTCTGCACTCGTATCCTTGCATCGCTTGGCGCAGAGGTCGTGAAGATCGAACCCCCTTATGGAGATCCCGCAAGAATGCTTGGGGAAATTTTTGCAATTTTTAACGCTGGCAAGAAGATAGTTCAGCTCGACCTTAAAACAGAAGATGGGAAGGCAAAGTTCTTAGAGATGGCTGAAAAAGCAGATGTGATCGTTGAAGGTTTGCGTCCAGGGACGGTAAAGAAACTCGGGATAGACTACGAGACGGTTTCAAAGATAAACCCAGGAATAGTGTATTGTTCGATCTCAGCTTTTGGGCAGAAGAACAGATTTTCACGTTTTCCTGCGCACGATGTGAACGTCCTTGGACTTGCAGGGATCCTTGAGATCTGTGGAAAAGGGGAGCTTTCAGATCCAAACATACAGCTCGCAGACTTCGCCTCATCGCTCGTGGCAGTCATCGCAATTCTATCTGCGCTGATCGAGAGAGATAGGACAGGAGTTGGAAAAAGGATTGACATCAGCATGCTGAAATCTACGATGTTTGCAGTCCCGATCCATTTAACTTCGATTTTAAACGGGCTTGGAATGTTGTCCGCATTGACGAGAAACCCGGGTTATGGAGTATACAAGACCAAGGACGGCTACATAACTCTTGGCATCGTTGCGGAGGAACACTTCTGGAAAAAGCTATGCGAAGTGCTCGGAATACAGAGCACAGGCTTGATCGATGCGATTAATCGATACGAGGCAGTTAGAGGTGAAATCGCAAGGAAACTCGAAACTTTAACTACGAAGGAAGCAATAGAAAAGCTGAGATTTGCAGATGTTCCAGCATTTGAAGTTTACAGCCCTTTGGAGGTTGAAAAACTCGAAGAAATGATCGGGGAGAAGTTGATAGAAGAGATCGAGTTTCAAGGGAGAAAAATAAGAGTTTCAAAGTTTCCTTGGTAGTTTCAGATAACCCCAAACCCAAACATCACGCTGAATCCGATGTAGGCGATCAAAACCATTACGAGTGCATGCTTTACTCCAGCGGAAACACTCCCCTCGCCCATAACGCCTGCGAGAATGCCACCAAAGAGTCCTTGAAATATCGCTGCATGCATGAAGGCGTTTCTGTAGGTTATGACGTCTACGTTTTTCAGAATTGCTAGACTTCCACCCGTGCCTTGGACTTTCATCGCAGCCTCGGCTAAGGTTGAAAGGAATGTGGATGCGATGACGTAAACGATTCCTATGAAGACGAAGAACGCTATGTAGATTATTATCACGTAGGAGAACATCGCGGTTGCCCTCTCTCTGCGCAACAGATCAGCGCTGGAAGCATCTTTTGCTGAAGTTGTGAGCACATCGGTGACGTTTCCCGTTGACTTCAGGGACTCGTTCAACAAGGTGATGGTTCTTGAGATTTCGAAGATTCGTAGACGATTCGCAAACCTTATCAGTGCATCGCCTAAGCTAACACCCCATTCCAAGTTCGCCTTCATCTTCTCAATCTCCTTTCTCATCGGACTCGTGTCACTTTTTGCCAACATCGTTATAGCTCTGTATATCGACATACCGCTTTCATTTGCAGATGCAAGCTTGTTCAGGAATATCGGCGTCAGGCGCATGTAAACTTTTACCCTCCTCCTACCAAGCTCGTAGAAAAGTGCAAAAGGTGCGAGGACGATTATTATCGAGATGAAGATGTAGTCATCCACCCTAAAGAACCAGTACTTGAAGTCCATTCCAAGGATGTATGGGTTTGTAGCTAATCCATAGATCGTGAAAAACACTGCGATTGGCACCGAAATTGCGAAAGAGTAGTGTGGGTGATCCATTAGCAGTTTGATCGGATTTTTCAGCTTTTCCTTTGTGCTTCTAACCCATACTTTTCTCTTTAAATCTTTTGCTTTTTCTAAATCAAGTTCCTTGGCTTTGGGAACGTATACATATCTTTCTCTAAGCAAAGGAGCTTTTCCAACATCGCTTGGGCTGAGTAGTTTTATCAGAACAGCGAACATGAAAGAGCCGATGGGGATGACGAGGTATATGATCGAGAATATCGCTACGTCGTTTGGTTGTCCGATCACAGACATAACAGTTTGGATTATTATCAAGAAGAGTGGACCGGCAACGAGTGCTGTAACGTATGTCTCAGCCATCAGAGAGAGAAATTCGATAAAGTTCTTTTGGTCTTGTCTTGCCCTCTCAAAGTAGAACTCCGCTCTCTCTTCGAAATACTTTGTAACGTCTCCACCGCTGTCTATTATTGTAACGAGTCCGTGCAAAAAGTCTCGCCAATTATGCGAGGGAGAAACTTCGATCGCATTTACTATCGCAGTCCTTATGTCTTTTCCAAGCCCTTCAACTTCCCAAAGAATTCGAGACGCCTCCTTGGAAATTTCTCCATATACTTCGTAATTTTCGGAGAGAGATTTGAAAATCTGGACGAGATTCATCCCACCTCTGCTCAAAGAGAGCATGAAAGTTATCGCAGCTGGCAAAGAACGATCCATTTTGCTTTTTCTATCGCTGATTACCGTTGCGGGGTATATTGCGAACAAGAAGTTTCCCAAATAGTAAAGAGCCAAGGTTAGCCCAATTGCAATTATGCCCGCGTAAACGAATGGACGGTAGAATTTCCAAACACCCACCATATCTTCTGGCAAAGCAACCTCGAAAAACGGAGGCAATTCGATTAACGATACGATTATGTATGCGATTACCAGTCCGAGTATTGCGCCTACGATGCCGAATAGGAGGGAAAACATTCTGGAAGTCGCGATGTACATTTCCGGGGGCATTGAAATCATTGCTTTCTTTAAATCCCTCTCAAGCTCGTAATACTTCTCTTTTTTCTTCTCGATATCCTTCGCGAAGAGCTTGAAACCCAAATACGTGAGAGAATTTGCATTCTTAAACATTCTCCCACCCTATCTCTCTCAAAACCTTTGCGGGCTTCGTTTGATAAGCATGGATCACATTGCTCACACTCTTGAAATCTCTAATGTTGTTCTGAACCATGAAGTCCAAGACCCTT
>JBKBUO010000096.1:0-2931 GCA_046290005.1 Archaeoglobaceae archaeon
TCTTGGTCGAGCAACTCCTCGGCTTTCTTCAGCAACTCTCCGGCGATCACGACAGCGGTGGTTGTCCCATCGCCTACTTCGTTGTCTTGCGTCTTTGCAACTTCGATCACCATCTTCGCAGCCGGATGCTCGACGTCCATCTCCTTCAGAATCGTTACTCCATCGTTCGTTATCGTTATATCCCCAAGGCTGTCCACGAGCATCTTGTCCATTCCCTTAGGTCCAAGTGTGCTTCGAACCGATTCCGCGATTATGCGGGCAGCAGTTATGTTCATCCTCTGCGCATCCCTTCCAACTGTTCTCTGCGTCCCCTCCTTAAGAATTAGCACAGGCGTTCCTTGGAGTACAGCCATTCAACCACCTCCACTTACAGAGATCGATGGATAGGTATTTCTATATAAAGTTTTCGGTTGGTAAGTGATATAACCTTTGAGCAAATCAAAGTGATGCTTTGGACTGAAAAGTATAGACCCGAGACCCTCGAAGAAGTGGTCGCAGACAAGGAAATAATAGCCAAGATTATAGACTGGGCGAAGAAGTGGCTTAAAGGTAGCTACAAACCTTTGCTCCTTGCAGGTCCACCGGGAATTGGAAAGACATCTATCGCATTGGCTCTTGCAAAAACAATGAAGTGGGAGTTCGTGGAGCTGAACGCAAGCGATCAAAGAAATCTGCAAGCGATCGAAAAGATCGTTGGATCCGGAGTTTTCAACGAAACTATCAGCGATGAGGGCGAGTTTTTATCATCAAAAAGTGGAAGGCTCAAGCTCATAATTCTCGACGAAGTCGACAACATCCACAAAAAAGAGGACTTTGGAGGCGAATCTGCGCTGATAAGGATCGTAAAGAAGAAACCAAGACAACCAATTGTGTTGATAGCAAACGATCCCTACAAGCTATCTCCTGAGTTAAGAAGACTCTGCGAGTTTATAGAGTTCAGGAGGTTAACGAAAACGCAGATCGTTAAAGTGCTTCAGAAGATCTGTACAAAAGAGAAGATCGAGTGTGAAAAAAGTATTCTCGAGTCCATAGCTGAAAACGCTGGCGGAGATCTAAGAGCTGCGATAAACGATCTTCAGGCAATTGCGGAGGGGAAGAAAAAGATCACCGTCGAAGATCTTGTAGTTGGGAAGAGAACACAAGAGGTCGACATCTTTAGACTTTTGCAGAAGATCTTCAAAACCAACTACTCTGCTTATGCGGATGCGATGCTACTCGATGAGTCGCCAGAAGATCTTATCCAGTGGATAGAAGAGAACGTATCTCTCGAGTATGGGGGAAAAGATCTCTTCAAAGGTTACCTCGCGCTCTCAAGAGCAGACATTTTTATCTCAAGAGTTAAAAGGCGTCAAAGCTATCGCCTATGGAAATACGCAACTTATCTGATGACCGATGGTGTCCAGCAGATGAGAGAGGAAAAGAAATCTGGCTTTACAAGATACAAACGCCCAGATATCTGGCAATTCCTATTCCAAACGAGGCAGAAGAGAGAGATAAGAGAAAAGATTTTGAAGAAGATCTCGATCAGTTCTCACTTGTCAACAAGGAAAGCAAAAACAGAGATGCTCCCCTTCATAGGTTTGTTACTAAACAACCTTGAGGTAGAAAAAAGTGCTAAGATATCTGCTTTTTACGAGTTTAGCAAAGATGACCTCGAGTTCTTAGTCGGAGAGAGAGCAAGCGAGATATTTGAGTTCATGGAGCGAAACAGGTTGCATAAAATCGACGAAACGTGGATAAGCTCTAAGAAAGAAGAATTTGTGGTGGAAACTGCTAAGCCCGAGGAGTTTGAAGCTAAGGAAGGTCGAGAGGAGGAAGATAAGGGAACAGAAGAAGGAGAGAGAAAAGAGAAAAAGGCAAAAAGTTTAACTCTCGACGACTTCTTCTCTTAGCCATGAGCTTCGAGCTTGATGAGGCATTGGTGGGAGAGGAAACGATCGGGGAAAAATTGGTCGAAGAGATAGCAAAGAGACTCGGCAGGAATATCCAGGACGTTTTTTCGATGATCAGTGAAAGGCAAGAGAGAATGGGAAATTTGCTGAGTTTTGAGGTTGTAGCTCTGATAGTTGCAAAAGAGGTTGGTTTAAACATTTCAGGGTTCATCCCAGCAGTAGAGAAGAGAATTTTTGATGAGACTCCTAAATGATGCAATCTCCATAGGAAAGAAGACGATAATAGCGGACTTGCACTTTGGACTCGTCCCATTTTATGATAAGGAGCTTTTGGAGAAGGTTTTGAAACTCGCAGAAAAATTCCAGACCCTGATCGTAGCGGGCGACGTTAAACATCTCGGAAAGAAAAGCTATGTGAGGGATTTTCTTGACAAAATTTCCGGTGTAGTGGAATTAATCGTGATTAGGGGGAATCATGACGTTGGTATCAACGGTCTTAGAGCTTTGAGGATTGGAAAGTTTTCGATATTCCATGGACACGCGATACCGGGAGAGGAGTTTATGAGTTCAAAGGTCTTGATTTTCGCACACGCGCATCCCTCGGTTTTTATACCCTCGGAAGTTGGTGGGATAAAGGAAAGAGCATTTCTAAGCGGTGAAGTAGAGATAGCTGGGGAGAGTAAAAAGGTCCTCGTGCTTCCTGCGTTCAACGAGCTTTGCTCCTCAACTGCAGTAAATCTCGAAAGACCTGCGGGCTTTATGTTTAGAAAGTTCGATTATCGAAGTTGGGAAGCAATTCTACCAGATGGAACTGTTTTGAGCCTTAAATCTATTTCAAAAAAGTGAAATATCCATCGACAACTTACTCCATGCTTCTACTCGAACAAGAATCCAAGGAGCTCTTGGAAAGCTACGGAATAAGGACTGCGAAGGGAGTAGTTTGCGAAAGCGAAGAAGAAGCTGTGAAGGCAGCGAAACTCATTGGATTCCCAGTTGCGATGAAAGTTCACGGGATTTTGCACAAGAGCGAAGTCAGAGG
>JBKBUO010000009.1:0-10071 GCA_046290005.1 Archaeoglobaceae archaeon
AGTTTTTGCGCTGTGGATTTCTCCGAGCTTTTCGAAAGGGCAATCCGCAACTGCGATTTCAACCACGAGTAGCAGTAGAACCGCTACCAGAGAGAGTCGTATCATGATCACAAGACTATTTTGAGTATTTAAACTTTCTCATTTTTATTCGTTTTAAATAATAACAATTATCATAATCAAATTGCAAGAGCAAACGTGAAATACTCCACCAGAGCTGAGAGGGCATGGGTAAGACTATCGTCGAGAAGATCCTCTCAAAGGCTTGCGGAAAAGATGTCAAGGCAGGAGACTTTGTATTCGCAAACATAGACTTGGCGATGATCCACGATATAACTGCGCCCCTTGCGATAAAGTCGTTTGAAGAGATAGCTGGTAAAAATGCCAAGGTTTGGGATCCGAAGAAAGTTGTGATGGTATTCGATCACCAAGCTCCTGCGGATAGTATAAAAGCTGCGGAAAATCAGAAAATGCTTAGGGCTTTCGCTGAGGAGCAAGGAATTCTGAACTACGATGTCTGCCACGGCATAGCGCATCAGCTGATGGTTGAAAGTCACGTGGAACCAGGGATGCTTGTCGTCGGCGCTGACAGCCATACGTGTATGTACGGCGCCCTTGGCGCCTTTGCAACTGGAATCGGTTCAACAGACATGGGTTGTGTTCTTGCAACCGGAAAGCTTTGGTTCAAGGTTCCGGAGACGATAAAGTTCGAGATAACTGGAAAGCTCGAAAAGCACGTTTACGGAAAAGACATTGTGCTAAGGATAATTGGCAACGTTGGCGCGGAGGGAGCGAACTACAAAGCCTGCTTGTTCTCAGGGAAGGTGGTAGAAGCTCTACCTATGGCGGATCGCTTCACGATGTGCAACATGGCGATCGAAATGGGTGGAAAAGCTGGAATCGTTGAACCCGACGATGTTACACTCCAATATCTAAAGGAAATGGGTCGTGAGTTCAAGGGTGAACTTTTGAAAAGCGATGAAGATGCAAACTTCGAAGTTATGAACTTAGACGTCACGGGAATGGAACCACAGGTTGCGATTCCGCATAGAGTCGACAACGTCGTAGGAGTTTCAAAAGTCAAAGGAGTAAAAGTTGATCAGGTATTCATAGGCTCGTGCACAAATGGGAGATACGAAGATCTTAAAATTGCGGCCGAGCTCTTGAAAGGAGAAAAGGTTGCGAAGGGAACTAGATTGATCGTTATTCCAGCGAGTAGAAGAGAATACACGAGAGCGTTAAAGGATGGGCTTATAGAGATCTTCGTCGAAGCAGGGGCAATTGTAGAGTTTCCATCCTGCGGCCCATGTATGGGCGGAAGCTTTGGCTTGATTGCAAGTCACGAGGTGAGCGTTTCGACTTCGAACAGAAACTTCGTTGGCAGACAAGGTAGCCCAGAAGGTAAGATATACCTCGTTAACCCAGCAGTCGCAGCGGTTTCTGCGATTTACGGCGAGATAACGGATCCGAGAGAAGCATAAAAATTTTTGCGCTGAAATGCAGAGTTTCGAAATCATGGAAAAAAGTTAATATCTACAAAACGATGTTTTATTATGGCGGAAAAGGTTAGAGATAGGGAACACCACGAGAAGTTGTTCAAAGCTTCTATGAGCCCAGTAAGAAGAGATATAGTCCGTGCAATAGGAATTCGAGGGAAAACAGCGGAAGAGATAAAAAAGGAGTTGAACTTGACCGATTTTCAGCTAAAATTCAACTTAGATTGGCTTATAAAAGAGGGATTTGTAAAAGAAGAGGGGGGAAAGCTGAAGCTTACAGATGACGGGGTTGAACTCCTGGATGCGTCTTAGGTAACTATCTCCTCAATTCTCCCAAGTTCTTCCGCTTTTTTTATTTCCATCATCGTCAAGTCAAGTGGATCCTCGATCTTAATACCGTGTTTCAGCGTAAGATTCCTCATTTCCGGCGAAGTAGGGCCAATTGCTGGATCCCCGGGCACTCGGAAGGAGACGTCAAAGACCACAAATTCGAGCTCGTTGCTCGGCGAATAGGCCATCGCCCCCTGCAGACCAAATAACCCGATAATTCCTGGGGGATACTCTTTTTCGCAAGCTCTTATCATTTTCTCCGCGTATTCGTATACGATTTCCTGCTTGCTCTCCCTCATCGTCACTCCGAAGTGCCCGATTTCCTCGTTTTTAATTGGGACATCGATCTTGAGCTGTTCTCTGGCGGGTAGATTCAAGAAGCCTTGCAGGTTCACTTGCCTTCGGTCGCTAAAACCAACGAAGTCGAAGTCGCCAAAGATGTCCTTCAGAGCGTAGCTGTGGAAGTTCGCGTTGAATCTCGCACCCAGCACGAATTCCTCGATCCTCGCGCTTCTAAGTGCTTCTTCTGTTATAACTCCCTCCTTGATCAACCTTTCTGCCTGTCTGTAATAGTCCTCTGGAGAAACAGCGTAGAAAAACGCTCTCTCCAACGGGTTCTTCGCTTGTTGAACCTTCACAACGCAGAGCCTGTCGATATTCTCCGGGCTACTATAAGACTTCGGGAACCTTATTCCCGCTTTTTCAAGCAGATAGTATTGGTTCTTTTCAACGTTCCTCTCCTCTGCCCTTAAGAGAAAACGGTTTCCATATATCGGGACCTTGAACTCTTTCTCGATCTTATCGTATCCAACGTAAACTGCAAAGCTTCTGTTTGGGATGAAGATGGTTTCAAGTTCGAGCAACTTCTCCTGAACCTCCTTGTTCACGATTTCCTTAAAAGAGGCGAGAGCGATGATGTAATCGTATAGATGTCGGTTGAACTTCGTGTATAGCTTATCACGACCTTTCTGGACTACGAGCACAGTTTTAAAACCCCAGGCTTTTGCAGACATCCCGATCTCTTTCGCAGAGTGCGAGCCGAAGATGCCGATCGTGACCATAGCTTAAGTTGTCACGAATTAAATTACCTTTGCTATTTTCATGTGCAGCTCGTAAAGCTTGAATGCAACGTCTTTCAGCAAGTCAACGTCCTTCAGTTTTCCAAAAAATCTCTCCGCAACTCCATCTATCCCTTTTATCGCTCCGCATATCGAAGCAATCGAGTCTGCGTCCCCACCTGCGTTGGCAGACTTTAAAACCGCTTTTTCAAAGTCCTTTTCAGATAGAGCGCAGTAAAAGGCCATTGGCACCACATCAAGCGCTGAAATCGTATTTCCAAGCTTTTCAACTGCGTAATCGAGATTTCTGTTCCTTATCTCGTATGCATACTCGATCTTGTCGGCAAGCAGACTATCGTAGTCCTCAGTTCTTTTAAGCACTTCTTCCAACATTTCCTCGTCGCTGAAATCTAACATCTTACAAGCAATCGCTATTGCGACCGCAACTGCAGAAGCGATCGCTGCTTTTCCAGAGTGAGTTATCCTCGAAGAGATCTCCGCATATTTTTCAACGAGGTTGAAGTTGAAGTGGTAAACTAAGCCAATTGGTGCAACACGCATCGCTGCTCCACAGGTGTCACTTTCAATCCCAGACTCATACCAACTGAACCCTCGAAGAAGTCTCACGATTGCAGCTCTCGAAGTGGGACCGATTCTACGACCCAAGTGGAACCAGTTTTTCAGCTTTTCAGCAAAGTTCTCTGGATTAAAATAAGTTGTCTCGATTATCGATTCCGCAAGCAAAATTGTTTGCTCCGTATCATCCGTCCACTCTCCTGCGCTTAAATCACCATAAGGCGATGGTAAAAAGTCCCTTATTTCCCCGTAAATTTTCTTCACCTTTTCTCTGCTAAGCCCCTCCACAGGCATTCCCAACGCGTCACCGATCGCAAGTCCTAAGATGCAACCTTCGAACTTCTCGAGCACAGTTGAAGTTACGGAAATTCTTTAAAGATTTTGGTTTAAAAAATTCTACCAAGCGGTAAACGTCGTAATCTCCACAACTTCTGCTTCGATCGCATCGAGAATATCGCCTGCCCTGATCTGAATTATTCTACCAATGCCCTTAGGATTTAGCCTAAGCCTAACGACTGCCATCTCGCTTTCTTCGATGTAATGCGGGGAAGAGTAGAAGAGAGATTGGTGAACAATTTCCTTACCGTTTACCTCCGCTATTATCCCGCTAACACCTCTCTCGAGGTCGCTCATCTTCGAGTATGTGAGAAAAACACAGTCGCCAAGATTGACGCGCAACGCGGTCGCGACGTTGTGGGCGCTCCTAAGCTCTATAGTTCTCACGTTCCTTCTGACTATGTCCTCGAGAACTCCCTTTGCTATCCCGCTGAAAACGTAGCACTTCATCCTCATCACCTATACATCGGAAACTCCTCTTTCTTGACTTCTTGCACTGCTTGTTCAGCCAATTTTTGCATCTGCGCCTCTATGAACTCCGCTTCTTCTATCAACTTATCTACGCCGATCTTCCAGCCGAAGATCTTGTTCATCGCTCCAATTAGATTTGCAGCAGCTCTTGGGTCTGGGTTGAAACCAGATGTTTCGCCGAGTAGCGCTATTCCTGGGAACTTGGTTGCAACGCATTCGTTCAAGATACTTCCCGCAATTCCTGAAATCGTCCCAGTTTTGAAGATTTCAACGTGATTCCTTATTTCATCTATCAACTCTCTTTGCGTTACCGCTCCAAAGACCCTTTTCTTGTCCTCGAAAGTCGCTATACCTGCGAGAGAGTAAACTCTTTTCGCCTTAACTTCCATAGCCCAGCCTACGATTGCTTTGCTTATCCCATATGCGATCTGGGGAACTATCGGGACGTCTGAGTGTATCAGCAACAAGTTAAGCTCCTCAGATTCATAAATCCTTATCGGCGGTAAAACCAAACCTTCGTAAAGCGAAGCTATGGGTGGCAGAAGTTTTGAATCAAGAATGCCAATTGCCTCGAGCTTCAACTCGTTGATGAAGTAAGCACTCGCTATGGTGCCCACGAGTCCGATCCCGGGAAAGCTCGTGACAAGAACTGCATTCTTAGCGGGTGATTTCTCCACGATTATCTCCGCTTCTGGTTCCATGAAAATCGTTTGAGAAAATATATTTTAAACTTACTGTCCCAACGTGCAACTAATCTGCATCTCTATATATAAAATGATCAGAAATTAATCCCTTGAATTTGCCCTTTTCAGCCTTTCGACGCCATTAATCGACTCTATTATCCTGGCAACAGCATTTGGAACGCAATCCTTCCAATTTTCACCGTTTAGCATCATTTTCCTTATCGTTGTCCCCCTAAACCTTTCCCGGTTGAAATTCGGCGGGATCAAAACCTCAAGTCCCGCGTCCTTGAAAACCTGTGCAATTATTGGATTTCTTGTTATTATCGCCTTTATCTTCGGCACAAGGTTGAGAATGTAGAATGCGTTGCCAACGTAAACGCTCATCGTTGGCACTGTTGCTGTTATTATCCTGTCAAGGCTTATTCCACTTTCGATGAGCGATTCACGGATCATCCATATTCTTTCTCCAGCTGTAAAGGGGTTCCTTAGTGTATGACTTTCGTCTGCCATGCCTATTAGGAGAACGACCTCGTCAAAGCTCTTCAAAGCCCACTTTATAACTTCCAAGTGCCCAAGGTGAAATGGTTGAAATCTTCCGAAGATCAGCGCTCTTTTTTGCATGGAAAAAGTTGGTGAGAATTTAAAAATTTATTTCTTTCTTTCGACAAAAAAGTCCGTCAGCGATTCAAGAACTCTCCTACTCTCACTGTCTCCAAGGACTTCCAGATTCCTCTTTGCAATCTCTACGAATTCCCTCGCCCTCTTTATTGCATAATCTATCGCGCCACAATTTCTCAGCTTTTCAACGTCTCTCTTTATGTCCTCAAGCTTTGCCTTTTCCTTGCCGAAGGTCTCAAGGTTCACGCCCTTTTCAAAGGCCTTGATCACGACAAGTGTCTTCTTCCCCTTAACTATGTCGCTCCCCCAGTCTTTGCCGATTTCTTCACTTGTTAGATCGAGAACGTCGTCGTAGATCTGAAAACCAATTCCCGCATAGATTCCGTAGTCCCAAAGCGATTGGAAAAAATCGCTTCTTCCAAACAAAATCGCTGGCAGTGATGCGGATGCTGCGATCAAGGCTCCCGTTTTAAGTTTCACCATCTCCATGTATTCTTCCTCGCTCACCATTCTGCTTTCAAAGCTGATGTCCATGAACTGACCTTCGCAGATCTTAACGCACACATCCGCAAAGATTTCCACGGCTTTATTAATGTTAAAAGCATCTACATCGCACTTCGCAAGCAAGCTGAAAGCCTCGGCAAAGAGCGTATCTCCAGCGAGGATCGCAGTTGCTTCCCCGAAAACCTTGTGAACCGTTTTTACATTTCTCCGCATCTCGTCTCTGTCCATTATGTCGTCGTGGATAAGGGTGAAGTTGTGTATCGCTTCGATCGCGACTATCGCAGGCATTATCTTCCTATAATCCTCTCCCATCGCCTCGCAGACGAGCATCGCGATTACAGGGCGTATTCTTTTACCGCCAGCTTTTATTAAATGCCTTGCAGCTTTGTATAGACCGAGCTCTTTCTCTGGCAAAAGCTCTGCAATCGCTTCATCGACTATTTTAGCCCTCTTCTGAATTTCTATCATCTTCTCTCTCTACAGAACTCGTCGATATCAATCTTTCTAAACCTCATCCATTCAAGGAGTCCTCCTGTGACAAAGATCTGCTTTCTCCTCAAGTCTTCGACCTTCTTCGCCCCAGTTAAGAACATCGCCACCCTTAAGCCAAGCCTAAATCTCTCTATTAATCTCTCTACCGCACTCGCTGAGGACTTCGCTGGCGATAAAAATGGTAATGCTGAGCTCGCAACCAACGCTCCCAAAGCCAAAGACTTGGCAACTTGCAATCCATTTCTTACACCCCCAGTCGCTATGACTGGAAGAATTTCATAGCAGTCGATGATGCAGAACGCAGTTGGAATCCCCCAGTCGAAGAAATCGAACCCAACTGCTTTTAAAATTTCGTCCTTACTCCTGTAAGCTTCTACTGCACTAAAAGAAGTCCCACCTTTTCCGCCAACGTCAACAGCGGAAACTCCTACTTCTCTTAACTTAATCGCAACTTCTCTACTTATCCCCGCTCCCGTCTCCTTTGCGATCACGGGAACCTTTGTGCTCTTACAAATGTCGCCAAGAGTTTCGAGGTTTCCCGAAATCGCCTCACCTTCTCCCATCACCGCTTCTTGTAGAGCGTTGAAATGAATCGCAATCGCATCCGCGTCGATCATCTCAATTGCCTTGTCCACGACCTCTGGATCTTTCATGACCTGAGCTAATCCGATGTTTGCGTATATGAAGGCTTTTGGGGCTCTTTCTCTAACTATAGAGAACGTATCTTCGAGCTCTTTTTTTTCGATTCCAGCTCTCTGACTACCAACTCCCATGCCGATTCCCGTTTTTTCCACCGCTATTGCGAGGTTTTCGTTTATCTCCTTTGCAATCTCGTGTCCACCGGTCATCGAAGCTATTAAGAACGGGAAAGAGAGCTTTTTGTTGAAAAAAATAATTTCGGTGTCGATTTCGTCGAAGTCAAACTCTGGAATTGCGTTGTGGATCAGCATCACGTCCTCTAAACCGTTGTATCCGCTCTCGACTTCCTCGCTGAGACAGATCTTTATATGGTCGAGTTTTCTGTCTGAAGTTTTCACACGATCACCTCGGTTCCAACCTCCTCACCTTGCAAAAACTTCTTAACTTTTTCCCCATCTCCCCTAAAAATAAAAACTCTGCACTTCACTTTCAAAGAGAAGATCTTCTCGAGCTTTCCACGCATTTTTCCAGTTGCATCATCTTCGCCAATAGAATCTGCAGTCATGTCTCTACTGAATTTTTCGATGATTCTTCCGCTCACAAAGATACCATCGACGTTTGTTGCAAAGCCCAAACGAGTTGCGTTGAAAAGATTCGCAAGAGAGACCGCGATTTCGTCGCCAGAGATGACTCTAAAATCTGAATTTACGTCGCCATGTAGCACTGGGAGAAGACTTTTTTCGAGCATTCTTGGGATAAGCTCGTAAGAACAGCTCATTGGGTGTAAACCAACTGCGGGGATTCCGTGGTCTATTAGTTTTCTGCAGAAAAACTCG
This sequence comes from Archaeoglobaceae archaeon, assembly GCA_046290005.1. Taxonomy (GTDB): domain Archaea; phylum Halobacteriota; class Archaeoglobi; order Archaeoglobales; family Archaeoglobaceae; genus WYZ-LMO2. The sequence goes on from JBKBUO010000009.1 coordinate 8,037, forward strand.
TTGAGTCGAACACACGCGTTGTGGATCTTTGCAATCGCAATTGGATTTTTCAAACCAAACTTTTTTACCTGCGGATGCCCGAAAGAACCTGCACCGTGGATCAAGATCAAGTTACGATGGTTTTCGGCAATGACGGAGCAGATTTCCTCGATTGCTCGCTCATTTACCTCCTCGTAACCTTCTTTTCTCGTTATCACTGACCCACCGATCTTAAGAATCCTCAATCCTGACTCCTTCGGCATTTGTTCTCACCAAAAAACTGTTTTTCGGCTTTTTACCCTTGAACAAGCCAAAAATGCAACCTCCTCCGCCGGCACCGGTTATCTTCACAAAAAAGCCTTCTTTTTCCAATTCCGCGACTAACTCGTCGATTTTTGCTGAGCTCACACCTATTGCCCTGAGCAACGATTGATTCAGATAAATAAGTTCATCCATGTCTATCCCAGGCTCAATTGCCTTGAGCGTTATTGCATCTATTGAATCGAAGATCTTATCCACGATCTCGGGATACCTTTGCCTCAGGTTCGCAACCTTCTCAACCATGACCTTTGTCGCTCTATCCCAGAGTTTTATCACAAAGAGTTCAAGAGAAATGTCGACCTCCTTCTTGTCCGGAAAAATCCAAGAACCACCGAAAGTCGAGATGAACGGATCTATTCCGCTCCCTCTACCTTGAACGTCGAGTTCAACTTTCCTTGCGATTTCAAAGATCTCTTGATTGCTAAGGTTGGCGTTGAACTCCTCGCTTAAAGCCTTTAAGGTCGCAACCGTCACCGCAGAAGAGCTACCGAGTCCAGATGCGATTGGAATCTCAGATCTTATCAAAATTTCCGCCCCTTTCAAACTTTGAATCTCTTGAAATCTCTCTATCGCATAGCTGACGTAAGGATGAACTTTGAAGTCGAGACTGGTTGTTCCTAGTGGGGAAGTGATTCGAAAATCCATGCTTTTTCTCGCTTCAACCTTGCAACGAAGGTTTATCGCAGAAACCAGTGCACGTCTACCATAAACGACCGCGTGCTCACCAAAGAGTATTATCTTTCCGGGAGCGGAAGCGATCATTGGACTCGATGATCGAAGAACTTTTTAAGCTTTTTGTTCTCGTCAACAAGTCGAAGCGATGTTCTTTATCCGAAAGAAAGAAATACCTCCTCGGAGAAAATATTCCGATGCGAAGCGCTGTTGGAAGAATCGCTGGAACCGCATCAGTATTCGAGTTCGAGTTCATCGTCACGAATGCGAAAGCGGTGAAAAGAGGAGATTACATAAAAGTTTGGAACGATAAGGATGGGTGGATCTTGGCACAGGTTTCTGAGATCGTCGCAACCGAAAGTGCTAAGTCTGCAGAAAAGGGGATGGTTGGGAAGGCGAGGGTCATAGGAAAAAGAGAAGGCGGAAAAATGGTAACTCCCTCAACCCCCTTCATCCCGGGGGAAAATGTTTACCTCGCAGAAGATTCGATGATCGCGGAAACGTTTAGTTTTGAGAAAGATGGGGTTTATCTTGGTCTTCTTGGGGATTCAAGCGTTCGAGTTACGTTGAATCCGAACTTCCTTGTTCAAAAGCACGTTTGCATCTTGGCAAAGACCGGTAGCGGTAAAAGCTACACGGCGGGTGTGATCATCGAAGAGCTCCTCGACAGAAACGTTCCTCTGCTCATAATCGACCCACACGGCGAATACGTGTCGTTGAAAAGACCAAACAAAATAGCGGAAAACGATTTTGGGGTTAAACCCAAGGGTTATGCGGATAAGGTCGCCGTCTACGCTCCCCCAACGTCGCCTTTTCTGAGCGAAGCGGACAAAGAGCTATCGCTGGAGAACAGAAATCTATCCCCAGAAGAGTTGATCGAGCTCAGCAATCTCCGTAGCCCAAGTGCTCAGGCTTTGCTGTATCAAGCGCTGAGGGGACTTGAGAACTACACGATCTCAGACATAATAAGGGAGGTCGAGAAGATTAAGCACAGCGGTAAGTGGACTCTGATAGGTGCACTTTCAAAGATAGAAAGTTCGGGACTTCTCAAAGACAAGCCCAC
>JBKBUO010000009.1:10171-31054 GCA_046290005.1 Archaeoglobaceae archaeon
CAACTTATCAAACCTTAATAGTTTCGAGGATAGTTTCAAAGCTTTTCGAGCTTAGAAAGCGTGGAGAAGTTGAGCCAGGAATGATAGTAGTCGAAGAAGCGCACAACTTCATTCCAGAAAGAGAGAAAGTGGTATCTACGAACGCACTGAGAGCGGTGGCAAGCGAGGGTAGAAAGTTCGGTCTAGGGTTGATGGTGATCAGCCAAAGACCGGCAAGGGTGGATAAGAACGTGATAAGCCAGTGCAACACGCAGATCATAATGAGAGTGACGAATCCCAACGACTTGAACGCGATAAAGAAGGGAATAGAGGGCATAACCTCCGAGATGATAGAGGAGATCAAAAGGCTATCGCCGGGGTATGCGATTGTCGTAAGTCCGGAGATAGATACCCCGATCGTGGTTAGAATTAGGGTGAGAAAGAGCTCGCACAGCGAGGCTACTAAGGTCGTCGAGTCGGAAGAAGCGGAGGAAAAGATCGAAAAAATTGGTGAGATCGATTCCAAGACTGAGAGAAGTAAAGGGTTCCTCAGCAAGATATTCAAGAGAAGATGAGCTAAAAAATTTTGAAGCCGATTGGTTTTAAAAATTTATGTTTACTCTCTTCTCCTCAACAGATAAGCGATTGCAAGCAATTCGGCGATTGCGAAGACCACTTCGAAGCCAGACGTTGGAGTTGGCGTTACCGTTGGAGTCGAAGCTGGTGTTGGAGTAGTTGGAGTTATTGGTATCGGTGTTTGCAATTGAGCCCATTGACACTTGCCGTTGACACAACTGCATTGCACGTTGAATTTCTCACGATTGTAGCAATCTCGGTATACGCAAATCGAAACAAGATTTTCACGAATGCCACCTCAGATTTCCCCAGAGTATCCGCCGATTTTGCAATCGCTGTCTTCCTTGCACTCAGCAAAAGTTGAGTTTCCGCAAAATTCTGCCGGAGTTTGAACTGGGGTCTGGATCGGTAAAGGGGTTTGAATTTGTGTTGGTGGAACATCAGACTTTGCCCAGCTTGATCCAATTGCTAAGAACGTCGAAGCAAGTAGCAAGAGACAAAGAAGTAGCTTCGCTCCGATGCCCATAGTTCTCTCTCCACCAATTGCTTAAAATATTTTTCGCTTAAAATATTTTTCGATGATTTTTATGCTATAAAATTCTTGCGTTGTCGTAGCGAGAGATCAAAATGCCTCGTATATATTCCCGTGTCTTAGATATGCCCCCCTGTCCACGAGGTTTTCAACTACAACCCTATCCTTAGCTTGCTCCAAGATGCGATTTGCATCGAATCTCGCCCTTCCAATGCCGAGGACATCGCTGTAGCGATTGCAAACAAATACTATCTCGTTCTCTTCGAACACGCCAACTCTGATCAGAGATTCTGCAAAAACGTCTCTGCCGTAGAGAAAGAGCATCTCTCCCCTTTCATTGACCCATACCTTCTTCTTCTCATTCTTCATCAGCCAGAAGGAGCCTTCAAGCGTTAAGCGAAATCTCTTTCCAATTTCCCCGATCTTTATTCCAGAGTAGCAATCTATACCTTTCTTTAAGAACTCGTAAAGCTCTTCAGAGACTGCAAAAACTTCTTTGCCCTTTACCAGAAGCTTTCTTTCCTTTAAAAAATCGAGAGAATTGAAAAATTTTAGTGCAGAACGTAGAATTTTTTCTTCTTTTTCGCTCAGATCCCTAAGCAAGGAACTCCTCCGGCTTCGGGATTTCGAGCTTTAAGCCTTTTCTCTTTCTAACTTCCATCACGAAATCTGTAAGCAAACTTGGCGGAACTTTCTCGAATCCAGCGTGTTCAGTGCTCCAAATTGCTTTGCCAGAGGTTGCAGACCTTATGCTTCCAGCGAAGCCGAACATCTCCTTCACTGGAGCTTTTGCAGTCAGCGTCGCCAAGTCTCCGTCGATCTTTATGTCGAGTATGTGCCCCCTTCTTCCCTGTATCTCCCTCGTCACGTTCCCCATCATAGTCTGCGGAACCATGATGTAAACATTTTGATACGGCTCGAGCAAAGTTGCATTTGCCTGCAGAATTGCTGCGAAAATTGCGGAGCGAACCGCCGGGATTACTTGCGCAGGTCCACGATGCACAGCGTCTTCGTGCAGTTTGCAGTCGACGAGCTTCACCTTTATCCCCATGCACGGCTCCCTTGCTAAAGGACCGGTGCGCATCGCTTCTCTGAAGCCTTCCAAGATCAACTCCATCGTCTCGTTCAGATACTGGATGCCTTTCGTCACATCGCAGAACAAGTTGCCCTCGTAATACTCTACTGCGCCCGCAGCCTCTTCTCCATCCAATCCAGCTTCTTGCAGTTTCCTCCTCCTCTCCTTCTTGTCCATCTTGAAGTCCACTTCGCCTTCCCTGAACAACCTCGCAACCTCGGCTGGCAAAGGTTCTACGACCATGTAGAAGCGATTGTGCTTGTTCGGCGATTTTCCTTCGACAACTGGAGAAGTTGCGGTCACAGTCTCTCTGAAGACCACGATCGGTGGCGAAGTTATGACTTCGAGACCATAGTCTCGTCTTATCTTTTCCACCTTTACTTCTAAGTGAAGCTCTCCCATTCCGCTTATCAAATGCTCGCCGGTTTCTTCGTTTAGCGTAATGTGCAACGTTGGATCTTCTTTTGCGAGCTTTCTCAGCACTTCTACGAGTTTCGGTAAATCTCTTGGATTCTTCGCCTCAATTGCCATCGTAACCACTGGTTCGCTGTAATGTTTTATGCTCTCAAATGGCTCAATCTTCTCAAGTTCTGTGCACGTTGAACCAGCAACTGCGTCTTTCAACCCAACCAACGCCACAATGTTCCCAGCGGGAATTTCTTCTACTTCGACCCTCCTTGGACCCATGTAAACTCCAACGGTCTGGACTCGATTCTTCGCCTTTCTGTCAACGATGTGCAGTTCAACTCCCGGTTTTACCGTTCCACTAAACAGTCTTCCAACCGCAACTTCTCCCGCTTGCGGATCTACGACGATCTTTGTGATCATCAACGCAACTGATCCCCTTGGATCGCAGTTCACCATCGCTTTACCGATGTCGCTGTTGATGTCACCTTTCCAGATTATCTTTATCTTTTCCCTCTGCGCCTGAATCGGGTTTGGCAAGTGTTTCACGACCATGTCCAAGATCACGACATGCAACTGAGTCTTCTTCGAAAGCTCCTTCGCTTCGCCTTTTTTGAGATGCTCGTAAACTTCCTTAAAACCTATCCCTGTAGCTTTTTGCGATGGGACACTGACAGCCCATTTTTGCAAAGCTGAACCAAAGGCTACGTTTCCCTTCTGGACCTCTATCCTCCACTCGTTGAACTTTTCCGGACTTACTGACTTTAAGAGTTTGTTCACGTCGTTTATAACCTTTATAAGTCTTTCCTGCATCTGTTGCGGAGTTAGCTGGAGTTCTTTTATAAGTCTATCAACCTTGTTCACGAAAAGAACTGGTTTCACACCCTCTTTCAGAGCTTGTCTGACTACGGTTTCGGTTTGAGGCATCACACCTTCAACTGCGTCGACAACGATGATCACTCCATCAACAGCCCGCATCGCTCTTGTAACTTCTCCGCCGAAGTCAACGTGTCCCGGGGTGTCTATAAGGTTTATCAAGTATTCTTCGCCGTTGTATTCGTGAACCATCGAGATGTTTGCAGCGTTTATCGTAATTCCCCTCTCCTTTTCTTGTTCATCGAAATCTAAGTAAAGCTGTTGCCCTGCAAGCTCTTCGCTTATGATTCCCGCTCCTGCAATTAAGGAGTCGCTGAGCGTTGTTTTCCCATGGTCTATGTGCGCTGCGATGCCGATGTTCCTGATCTTCTCTGGCTTCCACATCAACTCGTGCATCCTTTCTACCATTTTCTTTGCCCTTGTCATCTCGATCACCTCGCTGACTTCGCAACCCTCTCAACTTCTTCTTTCTTAGATACTGCGTAGCTCTTCGTGTCGTTGTTCGCAGCCGCGATTATTTCATCAGCAAGACAATAGGCAATGCTTTTCTTCGACTTAAACGCCGCCCTTCTTGCACCCTCAACGATGTTTCGCAGAGCAACATCGATTCTGCGAAGACTGGAAGTGTCAACAGCCTTTGGAACTGCAATTCCACCGTATTTTAGTCTAACTACTTCTTCTCTTGGTCCAGCGTTAACGATCGCATCCACGAGTACTTGAATCGGGTTCTTCTTTGTCCTCCTTTCGATTATTTCAAAGGCTTCGCGAACAAGGTTATAGGCGCCCATCTTCTTTCCCGTGTTCTTCTCCTTTCGCATTACCTTGTTTATCAGTCGCTCGACTATGAACACCTTCTCCTTTGAAAACGGATCAAAGTGTCTTCCATGAGTGTGGAGTGTGAACGTTGGCTTGAGACAGATATAGCTCTTTAAAGCTGGATCCTTAACTTCAACATCCTTAGTGCTGTATTTTCCAAAAACTAGCAGATCTTCTTCGCTTAAACCGTAGGCCATACTTCACCTCATCTTCTTCTCTTTTCTTCCTTTCACAAGTTCTTCGAGACTCGTTTCGTTGACTTTGATCACCTTGTATCTCACTCCTGGAATATCGCCCATGCTCCTTCCCATTCTCCCGCCTATCTTTTCAACGATCACTTCGTCGTGTTCATCGATGAAGTTTATCGCACCATCTCCTGGGGCGAAAGCAGTTATCTGCCTCCCGTTTTTGATCAACTGGACTCTTACTGCTTTTCTAATTCCAGAGTTCGGTTGCCTTGCTTCAATCCCTATCTTCTCGAGCACAATTCCACGAGCCATAGGTGCTCCTTCCAACGGATCCGCTTTCTTTGCCAGTCCAAGGACTCTCCTGACGTATTTCTTCTGACTCCACCTGAACTTCTTCTTCACTTCGAGCATCTTTCTCGCAGCGAATAGTCCATAGCCCATACCATCACCTTACCACTATGTCCTCGATGTTGTGATGCCTTTTAGCTAATTCCTTCGCTTTATTAATGTTTTTGCCACCTTTACCAATGACGATCCCCTTTAGATCTGGAGAAACCATGATTTGTGCAGTCTTTGCATTACCCTTATCTAATATTTTCACACTCACTTTTATCGGCTTGAAAATGTTCGATATGAATTCTGCAGGATCGTCGGAGTGCTCTATTATCTCTATCTTTTTCCCTATCAGTTCCCTCGCCCTATCGACGTTTATACCCCCTTTCCCAATCGCCAAGCCCATATCGCCTTTCTTGACGACAAAGATGACTTTGTCGTCGTAAGCTATGCAGTCCTTAACACTCGCACCAGTTAAGTTCTCAAAAAGTGTGAGATATCGGATCTCCTCCGAAGACAACTTCATTTCCATATCCCTCACTTCACATTTCCAAGATTGCCATCGAAGATATGCTGAAGGGCTTTCTGCAAAACTCGCCAAGCTGCATGTTTGTTCCTTCAAAAACGAACACTGGAACCTTGAACTTCTTTATCTCGCTTAAAAACTCCTCCGGACAGTTCTTTGAAACAACTACTGCTTTTGCTTCTCCTTTTCTAAGCGCCTTTATCGTCCTCCTTATACCGAAATAGTATTTCCCGCTCTTAAGCGCGTTTCTAACAATCGTTTCCGCATCGCTCATCTTCTCACCCCTAATCTCGCAATCAACTCGACATCTCCAGTTCCAAGCTTTATCGGTTGCCCGATAATTATGTTCTCTGTTATCCCCTTCAGGTAATCCACCTCTCCTTTAACGGCTGCGTCGAGCAAATTGTTCACAGTCATCTCGAACGCAGCCCTTGCGAGAATGCTTTGCTTTTCTCCCGCAACTCCATGGCGACCAATTTGCCTCAGCTCCCCATCAGCGGTCATGACATCTGCGACAAGCATGATGTGGCGAACGTCTACTTCTAACCCTTGCTCTTCGAGCGTAGAGATTGCTTCGTTGATTATCGCAGTCCTCGCAGCTTCGATGCCCAGGACTTCGTAGATCTCGTATATGTCGTTCGTTATCGTCCTCGTGAAGTCGACGCCCTTCACCTTCATCACCTTCTTCAAACTCGAACCTTCGGTGTAGAGAACGTATTCTTCTCCCTCCTTCCTTATTATGACCCTCCTTATCTCCTTTATCCCCATGACCACGAGCTCTTTCAGCTCTTCAAATGTGTCCATCAAGACCTTGTATGAGTCCTTTCTGACTTTGACAAAGAAACTACCATCTTTCTCGATCAGCTCCGCGCCTTTTTTGATCGACTTCTCTATTTTTTCTCTAAGCTCCTCAATGGTCAGATCTTTTTTCTTCATCGCTTCGCGATCAGGCTTTATGGTTATGCTCATCTCTCTAAGATCGACTTCGATCTCAGCTACGTCTTTTAGATGAGTCGCTTCAATCCTGTTTGCCACTTCTCTCGCCTTCTCTCTGTCTTTCGCATACTCCGGCAAAAGGCGAATCGTCATCATCGGAGTCGAAGGGTTCTTTCTGACATCGAGAATCTCGATGAGCCTTGGAAGACCGAGTGTAACGTTCAGCTCTGCAACTCCAGCGTAGTGGAAAGTTCTCATCGTCATCTGCGTTCCGGGTTCCCCAATGGATTGCGCTGCAACAATCCCCACTGCTTCTCCTGGCTCTATAAGATTGGATAAATAAGCTTGGTAGCATAGATCAACGATCTTCTTTGCAACGTTCTTCTTGGGTTTCAATCTCTCAAGTTCTTCTTTTATTTCCTGCTTGACAGAGGGTGGGAGAGGATATTCCTTAAGAATTGCATCGTAGCTCATTCTTTCACCCCCATAACCTCCTTAACTATTCTCTTCACGTCCACCGCCTTACCCCTAAAGCTCTTCATCGGATCCACACCATCTTCGCCATATTTAAATTGCACAATCACACCAGAAGTCTGTTCTCTTACAGTTCCATCATACTCAACTTTCAAGTCTTGCAGAGCGTTTATCATCCTCCTTTGCAAGTAACCAGACTGGGAAGTCCTAACTGCAGTGTCGACGAGACCTTCTCTACCTCCAGCTGCGTGGAAGAAGAATTCGATTGGGGAAAGACCAGATTTGTAACTACTCCTAACAAAACCCCTCGCCCTCGGACCGAGGTCCATGGGTTTGAAATGGCTCGTTGTGCGGTGCGTATATGCGTATCCACGTGTTAATCTTTCACCTCTGACAGACTGTTGTCCTATGCAAGCTGCCATCTGGGTTAGATTGAGCATACTCCCCCTTGCTCCGCTCACAGCCATTATGACTGCAGAGTTATCCATACCCAGATACCTGCCAGCGATCTTTCCAGCTCTATCTCTTGCTTTGCCAAGTTCTTGCATTATCCTCAGCTCTAAGGTCTCTTCCACACTCCTTCCTGGCATCGGCTCAAGGTTTCCCTCTCTATAAGCTTTTATCAGCTCCTCAACTCTTTTTTCGGCTTCACTAATGGTCTCCTCAATTTGCTGAACCGCCTCCTTTGGGATGTCTTCGTCGTCTATGCCAATTGTAAAGCCAAGCCTCGTGATAACACGGATTGCAAGCTTAGTCATGTCATCGATGAACTTTCTCGTCACGGATGCACCAAATTTCCTCATTATCTCGTCGATTATTATGCCCTTGAAAGCCCCAACCGCTTTTTCATCGATCGTCCCCTTGAGCAACCTTCCATCTTCTATGATAACGAAGGCATCGTTCTCACACTTTTCTTCCTTACAAACCGCACATCCCTGGCAGATCTCTGCTTTAAACCTTATCGAGATCTTTGGAAGTATGAAGCTGAAGATTTCCTTGCCCGTATATTCATCCTTTGCGGGAATCTCAGAGAGATTAATTGCCCGCAGAAAATCCATAGCCTCTTCTTTGCTGAACCTCTTTTCTCCTCTTGTCAACAGGTAAAGTCCAGTTATGTGATCGTGTATTCCGCCTATGATTGGTCCTCCAAACCTCGGAGAGAGAACGTGTTCTTGAACCGCCATCAGAATCTTAGCCTCAGCTTGTGCCTCAAGGCTCTGCGGGACGTGTAGGTTCATCTCATCGCCATCGAAGTCCGCATTATACGGCGGACAGACAGCTGGATTCAAGCGAAACGTCTTGTATGGGAGAACGCGAACGTAATGAGCCATAATGCTCATTCTGTGCAAAGAAGGTTGACGATTGAAGAGAACAATGTCACCATCCATCAGCTCCCTTTCAACAATCCATCCTGGCTCGAGTTTTTCCGCGATCTCTTCACGATTTGAATCGATAACCCTTATCCTCTTTCCATCAGGTCTTATGACGTAGCTCGCCTTGGGACTTTCTCTACGACGCAGAAATTCTTTCGCAAATTCGAGGTTGTTCGGTGTAACGAAGATCGGAACTGAAAGTTCTTTTGCAACCTCTTCTGGAACACCGACTTCGCATATGCTGATACAAGGATCGGGACTTATTACAGTTCTTGCGGAGAAATTCACTCTTTTTCCAGACAGAGAACCGCGAAATCTCCCATCTTTTCCTTTTAAACGCTGAGCCAAAGTCTTTAAAGGTCTTCCACTTCTATGTCTAGCAGGTGGTATTCCGCTTACCTCGTTGTCGAAATAAGTTGTGATGTGATACTGCAAAAGCTCCCAGAGGTCTTCGAGAATCTGCTGCGGTGCTCCAGTGTCGCGGTTTTCGAGGAATCTCTGGTTTATTCTGATTATGTCCACAAGCTTGTGCGTCAAATCGTCCTCGCTTCTCTGACCAGTTTCGAGAATTATAGATGGTCTCACGGTAACTGGTGGAACTGGGAGAACTGTGAGAACGAACCACTCTGGACGAACCGACTTTGGATCGAGCCCAAAGGCTGGCAAGTCATCGTTTGGTATTTTTTCAAGTCTCTCTCTCACGTCTTTTGGTGTAAGCTTCTGCTCTTCCTTGGTCTCCGGATCTATTACTTCGTAGAAAGACGTTGGCTTTTCAAACTTTATTTCGAGCTGTTCCGCTCCGCAGTGCGGACACTTCTTTGCAGCTTTAGTGATTCTGAAGATCTCCTTGAGAACCTCTTCATAACTCTGCCCGAGGGCTTTCAGTCGCTCTATTTCCCTTATGAACTTGTCTCTCCTATCATCCTTCATCAAAATTCTACCACACTCTCTGCAAGTTCCGCTGAGAAGTCTCGCAATGATCTTTGCATAGCCAACGTGAATTACTGGAGCTGCGAGCTCTATGTGCCCAAAATGCCCGGGACATTCGCCGTACTTTCCCCCGCAGGTTTTACATTTCAAACCAGGGTCTATCACTCCAAGCCTTGTGTCCATCAATCCACCCTCAACTGGGAAACCGTCGTCGTCGTAGGTTTCGGGATTGTTGAGCTTGGCTATGCTCATCCTCCTCATTTCCTGCGGGGATAAAACTTCGAACCTTATCGCAGAAATCCTCTTTGGATACATAAGATCACCCTAAGCTTTATCACCAAGCTTTAACCTTGGAGCTATCATCATCGACTTCAACTCGTCGAGGAGGAGCTTGAAAGCGTAGCTCATGCTGACCTTGAACACATTCGTATCGTCATCGCAAACATTGCAATAGGCTGTGTTCTTTCTATAATCGAACATCGCGACGTGTCCACAGTTTCCACAAACCCATACGTCGACTTTATCGGATTCATCGAGTAAACGATCCTTGAGGAGTAAGGCAACACCATGACCGATTAAAACGTCTCTCTCCATTTCTCCAAATCTAAGCCCGCCCTTCCTTGCTCTACCTTCTGTAGGTTGCCTTGTAAGGATTTGCACTGGTCCACGGCTTCTTGCGTGTATCTTTCCAGCGACCATGTGGTATAGCTTCTGGTAGTATATCACGCCGACGAATATGTCTGCGATAAACTTCTTCCCACTTATGCCGTCGTACATGACCTCCTTACCCGTATGTGTGAAACCGTATTTTTTAAGTGCGCTCCTCAAATCCTCCTCTTTCTCTCCATAGAAGATCGTCCCGTCTACTCTTCTTCCCTCAAGAGCGCCGAGCTTTCCGCCTATCATCTCGAGCACATGCCCAACTGTCATCCTCGAAGGGATTGCGTGCGGATTTAATATCATATCCGGCACGATTCCTGATTCTGTGAAGGGCATGTCTTCTTCGGGCACGATCAATCCCACAACTCCTTTTTGTCCATGCCTTGATGCGAACTTGTCTCCAAGCTCGGGAATCCTCAGGTCCCTAACCCTGACCTTCGCAAGCTTTAGCCCATTTTCAGACTGGAGCAGAAAAACAGCATCAACAACGCCTTTTTCATTGCTTCTCATCGTTATAGAAGTCTCCCTTCTCTTCTGTGGAGAGATTCCGACTTCAGGTTCTTCCAAGAATCTTGGTGGAGAGCTTCTGCCGATCAACACGTCATCTGGACCAACTTCAGTCTCGGGATGCACGAGACCATCTTCGTCGAGGTGCGCGTAGTTCTCGGAGCCTCTGAAACCAGATATGTCCGCACCGGGAATTTCGAACTTATCCTCTTGACCCCCAGGATACCGCATTTCTTCTGCTTCGTAAGTTCTGAAGAAGAAGCTTCTTCCGATTCCTCTGTCTACGCTTCCCTTGTTCAAGATTATCGCATCTTCGATGTTGTAGCCCTCGTAACTTAAAACCGCTACAACGAAGTTCTGCCCTGAGGAGCGGTCGTCGTAGCGCATCTTAATCTGCGTGTCCGTTGTTACGATCGGTGTTTGTGTATACTGGAGAATGTGACCCCTTGTATCCGTGCGCCAGTCTATGTTTAGGTATGGAATTCCAAGTCCTTGCTTTATCATCGCCGCCCCCATCGTGTTCCTTGGAGATGCGTTGTGCTCCGCATACGGTATGCTACCCACGCATATTCCTACTATCAAACTTGGATCGAGCTCGAGATGTGTGTGATCAGGAGTTAACTCACTTTCGTAAACAGCGACGAGGGCGTTCTCTTCTTCTTCTGCATCGAGAAATTCTATGATCCCCTGTTTCACGAGGTCTTCCAAGGTTATCTCACCCGACTCCAATTTCTTTATATGCTTCTCTGTTAAAAGTGGCTTCCCGCTCTCCACAACTATTAGTGGTCTCCTTGCTCTTCCGGGGTCAGTGTTTATCCTGACCTCGTTTGAATCTGCAAAGTATGCAACGTTTACCTGGGTCGAAATCTTGCCTCTTCTCCTCAACTTTCTTATCTCCTTCACAATTTCTTCTCCATTGTCTGCAAAACCAACTAAAGCGCCATTAACATAAATTCTGCACTTTCTCATTTCAACCCCTCAGCATTTCAACTCCAAGTTTTGGCAAGATACTGATGACTTCTCTCTCATCAACTCCAACGCTTATCTCCGCATACTGGGCGAAGTTCTTCACGAGTCCGCAATTCGGTCCCTCAGGTGTTTCAGAGGGACAAATTCTCCCCCAATGCGTCGCATGCAAGTCGCGAGCTTCAAAGTGAGGTTGAGACCTTGAAAGTGGGGAAACGACTCTGCGAAGGTGTGAGATGAGCGAGATGAAGTTGTGCCGATCAATAAGCTGAGAGATACCTGTTCTGCCACCTACCCAGTTTCCGGTAGCCATCGGGTGCATAATTCTATCCGTGAGAACGTCGCTGCGAACTGCGGTGGAGAGCTTCATACTTCTCCCCCTCATCTTAGCCCTCTCGAGCTGATACTTCACGTCTTTGATCAATCTTAGAAACGCGACGCGGAAGATTTCTTCCATCAAATCTCCTGCAAGTCTAAGCCTTTTGTTCGCATAGTGGTCCTTGTCATCCTCTCTACGCAAACCGAGGTGGAGTTCGAAGATTAGTTCAGCCATTCTTGCCAAGAAAAACGCCTTCGCCTTTCTTGCTTCTTTCTCAATTCCAAGATGTGGGAGGAAATATTGATCGAGAACCTGCTCAGCCTTCTGAATCCTATACTCCCTGCTTTGCCCAGGAGCGACTCTCTTGCCGATGTATTCTATTGCATCCTCTCTCGTTTGAATTTCCGAGGCATCGGTGTCTTCTATGTTCTGTAGCATGTATCTCATTATCTGCGGGTTCGTGCTTACCATCTCAACGATTTCTTGATCGCTTTCAACGCCAAGAGCACGCATCAGGATGACGAATTTTATTGGCTTTGGCAGCTGCGGAAATGTTACTTCGAGAAGATTGCCTTTAGTTCTTTCAACAACTATTAGCGCCCTATAACCTGCTCTTTGGCTAAAGCATTTCGCAACTTCAACCATTTCCCCGTATTTTTCTTCCCTTTCAAGTATAACCTTGTTAGGGGCTAAATCTTCCAAGGTTACGATTGCCCTCTCAGTTCCATTTATTATGAAGTAACCCCCAGGATCCAGTGGGTCTTCTCCAGCTAAGTATAGCTTTTCCTCATAGCTGAGCGAGGTCACGCTTCTCTTCAGAATTTGCTCGAGCGCTCTGTCTATTTTATCTGGACTAAGGTTGCAAACTTTCGATTTTACCATAACAGGTAGCATGCCGATCTCTACGATCTCTTTCTCAAGCGGTTTCCCCTCATCGTAGACTGTGGCTTCGAGGTAAATCGGAGCTGCATAGTTGAGATTCCTCAGCCTTGCATGGCTCGGAAGCAAATAACTTTGGGGACCATCTGCTTCCTTAACAACCGGAACCCCAACTCTTATCCTACCAAGTTCGATGTAAGTGTTTGGAAGTTCAAGTTCGATTATCTTCTGCTCGTCTATAACTCTCTGAAGCCCCTCATCGATGAATCTGTTGAACGAATCGATCTGATGCTTCACAAGTCTGCTATGGGTGAAATACTCTCTTGCCAAAACACGGGTGTTCAGCATACGACCACCTTACTCAACCACGAGTCGATAAAAAATGCTCACACCTGCGGTTAGGCTTTTTCTCGTTATCTTCACAACGTCCCCCGGTTTTGCGCCTATCTCCTTGATTATCGGATCTGAAGCTTTTATCTTTGGCAATTGCTCTTTACTAACCCCAAGCAGTTTCAGGAGTTCTTTTACTTCCTCCTCCTTTAAAATCTCGTGCTTCGGCACGAGCACGTGGTCTTGTAGGTTCACTTTCATACTCCTCCCGCCTTCAAATACCATAGGACTTTTCGAAGTCCGTAAGTTAAAAAGTGCAGAAGGTAGAAAAAACTTTCGATCAGAAAAGCTTTTGGTTAAAAAGCGATTCTTTGCCCCTTTAGAGAGAAAAGACAAGAGTTCTTTGCGGTAGCGAAGAGCAAATTTAAGGGTGTCGAGCATTCAAGAGCTACCAAAGATTTTTATTGTTATTGACAAATTTCGTCTGTGAGGGTCAGAAAAAGAGATGGAAGAATCGAAGACTTCAGCAAGGAAAAGATAATGAGAACCGCGGTGCGTGCTGGTTTAAGCGCAGATAGAGCGAAAAAAGTCGCTGAAGAGGTCGAAAAAAGGATCTACGATGGAATAACGACTGATGAAGTCCTCGACATCGTTATAAGCGAGATCGAAAAAATCTCCAAGAAGGTATCAACAAAATACGGACTGAAGTCTTCCCTGCTTCGCCTTGGACCCGCGGGTTATAGGTTTGAAAAATTCGTTTCAGCTCTTTTGAGGGCATATGGTTACAAAACTCGGATAAACGAGCTCATCGAGGGAAAATGTGCAACGCACGAAGTAGATGTGATCGCAGAGAAAGATAAAAATTACATCGTAGAGTGCAAGTTCCACAACACCCCAACCTATACTGGGTTAAAAGACATCCTCTATTCCTACGCTCGATTTCTCGACATATCGGAAATTCGACACGATTTCCAATGCGTATGGGTCTTCACGAACACCAAGTTTTCGAGCGAAGCCATGAGATTTGCTGAGTGTCGCGGGATTAAGCTAACTGGGTGGCACTATCCAGAAAACGATGGTATAGAGGCGCTATTAGAGAGAAAAAGGCTTTACCCCGTAACAGTCTTAAGGTTGAGCAATTTTGAAATCGAAGAGTTGCTCAAACACGGTTTTGCCTTTTGCAATGAAATCGCTGAAAACAAAAAAAGAATCGCAGAGATCTTTGGGAAAAGGGCGCAAGAGATAGTAGCAGAAGCGGAAATCATCGTTCAATGATCGCAAGATAGAAGATAAGATTTCACCATAATCATGTTAAATCTGGAAAACGATTTAAAGCGGAGCAATTTCAAAGCAGTGGGTGATAGTTGCACTACGATTACCGGCTTTTGATAAAACACATTTTGGAGAGTGACCAAAGCAAGAGATCGTCTACCGTGATCTCGTGAGATACACTACCGAGACCTCTACGAGCGAGTTTGCAGACTCGCGAATGCGTTGGAAGAGCTTGGGGTGAAGAAGGGGTACAAGAGTTGCTGTGCTCGATTGGGATAGCCATCGATATCGAGTGCTACTTCGCGATTCCGATGATGGGCGCAGTGCTCCACACTGTAAACGTTCGCTTGAGCCCGGACGACATACTTTACACGATGCAACACGCAGAAGACGAAGTCGTGCTCGTCTACAAAGACTTCGTCCCACTGATGGAATCAATCGCGGGCAATTTGTCTACCGTGAAGAAATACGTTGTCATGACCGATGATGCGATGCCAGAGACAAAGCTAGCCGACTTAGGATACGAAGAGATGTTGAAAAAAGCGAGCAAGAGTTACGAGTTCCCAGATTTCGATGAGAGAACGATGGCAACACTTAGCTACACGATAGGAACCACTGGAAGACCGAAAGGTGTCTGGTTTACGCATCGCCAGCTTGTTCTTCACACCTTGGCTGGTTGCGTTGGGCTAACTGGGACGAGATCCCCCCTAAGGTTGACAGGCGACAGAGAAGTCTACATGCCATTGACGCCGATGTTTCACGTTCACACGTGGGGAGTGTCCTACGTGGTAACGCTCTTAGGCTACAAGCAAGTGTATCCGGGGAGACACGAGCCGTTGATGATCGTCCGCATAGTTTTCACAGAAGGTGTTACGTTCACCCATTGCGTTCCAACGATTCTCCAGATGATAGTAGACAACTTACCGCCGGGAATCAAGTTCAACAATTGGAAAACGCTCATCGGTGGCTCGAAACTACCAAAGGGGCTTGCTATTAGGGCAAGAGAAAAAGGTATACTCACAATGGCGGCCTATGGAATGTCTGAAACTTGCCCAGCTTTGACCGCCGGCTATATCAAACCGCATTTGCTCGATCTAAGCGAAGATGAAAAGATGGAGTATGGGATCAAAACTGGAACCCCGTTACCACTCGTTTACCTCCGCGTTGTTCACGAAGACTTCACAGATGTGAAAAAAGATGGTAAGGACATGGGCGAAGTTGTTGTAAGAGCTCCTTGGCTTACGCAGAGCTATTTGAAAGATGAGGAGAAGACTAAGGAGCTTTGGGCGGACGAAGAGGGTTACATAACGATCGTCGATAGACTAAAGGACGTTATAAAGAGCGGTGGAGAATGTATTTCCTCGCTTACACTCGAAAATCTCCTGAGCATGCATCCAAAGGTCAGAGAAGTTGCTGTGATCGGCAAACCACACGAAAAGTGGGGAGAGAGACCGATGGCGATAATAGTTCCGATGCCCAACGAAAAACCGAGCGCCGAAGAGATGCGCAGTTTTTCTCATGAAGTTCGTTGAATAAGGAAAGATAACGAAGTGGGCAGTTCCAGACGAGTTCATCATTGTGGATTCGATCCCAAAGACGAGCGTTGGCAAAATCGACAAGAAACTGTTAAAAAAGGTATATTCAAGCTAAATCAGCCCGCCAACACTTACCTTTAATCCCTCTTTTTTTAAAACGTCTCGAATTCTGTGAATTAGCCCAGTATCGTCCACCCTCAGCTCGTAATTCCTACCAAGCATCCTATACTTCTTTTCTCCGAATCTATGATACTTCAGCAGATCGATCCTTTCAATCCCTAAGCTTCTGGAAAGCTCTGCGAGCTTTAACGCATCTGCTTCGCTTTCAAAGTTGTAACCTTCGACGATTACACAACGCAAAACAACTTCTCTTTCCTTAGAAATTCTCTTCAGGTTTTCGAAGATCAAATCATTCCTGACCCCGGTTAGCAAGACGTGCTTCTCTCCATCAACGGCTTTGATGTCAAAGAGAACGTGATCGATGTAACGGATCACTTTTTCGATCTTTTCCCAACTTGCAAATCCCGAAGTTTCGATTGCAACGTCGAGCGCTTCTTCCTTTGAAATCCTCAGCAGTTCTGTTAAAAACTCTGATTGCATGAAAGGTTCTCCGCCGGAAAAGGTTACACCACCGCTTTTTTTATAAAAAACAAAGTCTTTTAAAACCTCCTCGATCACTTCCCTTGCCTCAACGTATTTTCCAACGATTCTAAGCGCATTTGTTGGGCAAACTTTATCACAAACTCCACAAACGTTGCAAAGATTTCTATTCAAAGAGATCGCCGATTCAAATTTTATAGCATCACATACAGCGCATTTCTTGCAATCTATGCACTTCTCCACATCGAACATAAGCTCTGGAGCCAAACTCTGTGACTCTGGGTTGCAACACCATATGCAACGCAGTGGACAACCTTTTAAAAAGACCACAGTCCTTATTCCCGGACCATCGTGGACGCAGAAGTGTTGGATGTCGAAGATTATTCCCTTCATGTCTCTTCGATCGTCTTCGCTATTATCTCGTCTTGCACCTCTTTCGTCAAATCCACGAAGTATGCGCTAAATCCCGCAACCCTGACGAGTAGATCTCTGTATTTCTCTGGATTCGTCTGCGCATCTATGAGCTTTGAAACGTCAACAACATTGAAATGACAATTCATACCTCCAAGGGCAAAGTAACCCTCGATCAGCGATATGAGTTTTTCCAAACCTTCCGAACCTCTAAAGAGGTTTGGAGAGATCGTGATAATATAAGAGACCCCGTTCATGAAAAGTGCATGATCTATACTCGTAACACCTCGCATCGCAGAAGTTAAGCTCTTTGCGTATGGATGTGGAGCAATTCCATTACTCAACGGTTCTCCCGCTTTTCTGCCACTCGGCAACGCTCCGGTTAGCATTCCAAAGCCAACGTGTGTGCTCATCGAGTAAATTCCAGGTAAATACCAACCGCTTCGCGGATTGCGATATTTCATGACTTCTCTTGCAAAGATTTCCGCGACGATCTTCGCGTATCCATTCGCAATTTCATCTCTTCCATACTTTGGCGCTTTGTTTACCAAAATTTGTCTGAGCTCTTCGTAGCCTTCAAAGTTGTTTCTTATGGCTTCAATCAACTCTTGCAGAGAAACGAGCTTCTTCTTGAAAACGATATAATCAATCGCAGCAAGGGAGTCTGCAACGTCTGCAAGACCAACCATTTGAACACCGCTAAGGTTGTATTTGGCTGAACCAAGCGTTATATCCTTACCAATTTCAAGCTGAGAGTTGCAAACGGATATCAAAGGCGTTGGCTTTGCGATTTGATTTGCAACTTCAAAGCTGTTGCAAGTTAGGATCATGCACTTCACAAACTTTTCAACTTGTCTTTTGAAGCAATCCAAGAGTTCTTCCATCGATTCAATCTCTCCGCACTCGACTCCGAGTTTTTCACCAAATCTCGTTTCTCCATTGAAAAGGGCAAGCTCAAGACAAATTGCAACGTTAAAAAGCGCTGCATCCGTGGAATTGTAACTCTTTCCACCCGGAGCCAATTCGACGCAGCCAACAGTCGTGTAATTTCTCGCATCGCTCAACGGAACGCCAAGCTTTAACCAACCATTGATTATCGTGGAGTCGTTGAAGAGTGAGATCATATTCACGCCGGAGAGAATCAGATTCGCGCACTTCTCGAGCAAGCCCTTTGGACTTTTCTCGCTTATTCTAACGTGAACATTTGGCTGTCTTAAAGCAACTCTCCTTGTTGCTTCGAGCATAATAAAAGTTAACTCATTCGTGGCGTCTTCTCCTCTTTCATTCACTCCGCCGAGCGTTACAGCTTGATTCGTCGGCATTCCAGCGAAGTAAATCGTCAAGAGCTCATCAAAAAGCGGAACTATCTCGTTTGTCTTTATCCAGAGACAAGAGACAAGTTCTACCGCTTCATCGAAATACAAAAATCCAGACTTCATGTCTTGCTCGTAGTAAGGGTATAGATACTGATCCATCCTCCCCATCGAGATACCTTGCTCATAGCTCTCCATGTGCAACGCAACTTGCATGAACCAAACGAATTGTAGCGCTTCCCAAAAGTTTCTTGGTGGTTTTGCTGGAACCCATTCGCAGATTTCGGCAATCTTTAACAGTTCTCCTCTTCTCCTCCCACTCTCTTTCTCAGCAAGTTCTCTCGCCTTCTCTGCGTATCTCCTTGCGAAATTTATCACCGCATCGCAAACGATCTCAACTGCTCTGTAAAAAAGGGACCTTTCAATTTCTTCCGGCTCCGTCAAATGCAGATTTTCAAACTCTTCGATTTTTTTCCTTGCAAACTCCTTAATGCCCTCGAGTCCGACCCTTAGCAACGAGGGGTAATCAACGCTGAAGTGAGAAATCCCAGCAATTTCGGTTGCGACATAAAATGAACCACGATAGAGCAAATCGAGGCAAAACTTCGGAGTGATTTTCTCTGCAACTGCTCCAATAGATTTATCCGCCCAGTATGGGGCTATTTCGTTCCTTATTATCCCGATATCTTCAGCTGAGATTTCCAAGGGGTTATTCTTTCTCTCCCCTATTCTATCGAGCTCCGGAAGAACCCTAAGTCCTACTCCTTCTGGATACATTATCGCTCCTGGCGGATCCTTGACCATCGCACCCACGATCAGCTCTTCGGGAAAGATGACAACCGGAATGTTCTCAAGAACGTGCTTTAAAGCTTTTGCTTGTCTTAAAATCATCGGTTCCCCTTCTGTTGCCTTCATCGCTTCTGTGTAGAACTTTGCACGATCAACGAATATCGTTGGCTTTTTACCACTGATGAAGCGTTGCTTTAGAACTCCGATTCGGTCCATAATTCTAATTTGTGGAGAAAAATTTATATTTTTCGATATTTTTCAAAGCTAAGGATTCACGTAGATGCGCCTCTGGACTTTGAATCCCTTCTTAACACTTTCTAGAATGAAGATCCTTGCCTTCCTAACAGCGTCTTCCAAGGAGTTGTTCGCTAGATGACAAGCCAAAGCGGTGCTGTAAACGCATCCAGTCCCATGGTAATTTCCAGAAATTAGTTCAGCTTCAACGCTGTAAATTTTACCTTGATCGCAAACGACGTCTCTTCCTTTAAGCTCCCCACCAGTTATCACCACTGAACAACCGTATTTTTTAAAGATTTCCAAAGCAAGCTCCTCGGGATCTTCTTTCGATCCAAGGCGTTTTGCTTCACTATAGTTTGGCGTTACAACGCTAACTTCTGGCATCAGCAATTCGTAAGCGGATTTCTCGCCAAGCTTACCACCAACTCCCGCTTCTAACACTGGGTCGAGAACCTTGGGGCAGTCAAGCTTTCGTATACAGCTTAAAACAACCTTTGCTATCTCCAGATTTGGAACTACACTGATCTTAACTGTTGAGAAATCGAAATCTGAAAAAAGAGCGTTGAGCTGATCTTCAATAACCCTTGGATCAACGGGATAAACTGAGAACAATTTCGAACTGTTTTGAATCGTTAAAGCGGTTATTATCAAGCAAGGGTGAAAACCAAGGGATTTTGCAACCCTTACATCTGCAACTGCTCCAGCACCACCGCTTGGGTCGAGAGCAGAAATGATTAAAATAGATTTCATAAAAAATTTAGAATAGATCCTTGAGGTATATCAAGTGCTTTCCAAGCTTTCCTCCATAATTTCCAGCGGTGATCTTAACCACTCCCGGAATCTTCGTCGCAGCTAAAATACCGACGCGCATCGCCTTCTTCACAACGTCGATGTTCAAACCGTTGATAACTATCTCGTATACCGCCTCCACTTCCGGTGGGATCTGCGAGCCTTCGACTTTATTCTTGAGCGTTGGAGCAAACTTCTCGTTGGTCGAAGCCTTTAGGAACTTGTATTTGTTTGCCCCAACTTTTGAACCAGACGCAACAATTCCGCCGGGGAATGGGGTTATCACGCCCTCAACGTCTGCGATTGCATCAACCGCAGCCTTTGCAGCCGCCAATGCTGATGGTTGAGTCTTTCCAAAGATGAAGAAGTTCCCACCTGCGATTCCGCTTACATAGCCAAAGTGACTTTCTACTATGAACTCACCTTGCATCATTGGAACTGCGTAGCATTTTCTACCGCCGACTTCGACTTCTCTTTCATAACCATCGCCAAAGAACTTCAGCTTGAAGCCAGTGTCGAACTTGTCCTGCGCCTCAGGTAAGCCGTTGAAGGCTGCAGTTGTTGGAGCGGTGAGCACGCATTGACCAATTCTCGCAAGCAACTGTTCCTCGAGACCTTTCTTGCTCATGTGGCAAATCTGGATGTAGTAACCCGGTCTTCCATCGGGGGTTTCGCTTGGCAAAGCCTTCTTCTCAATCCCCGCCTCAGCGGGACACATGATAACCGATGTCCCAAAGCCAGTCGCTTCGTTTGCGGAAACCCAAGCCCAGTAATAGTCGTATGCTGTTATCAAAACCCTCGCAATTTTGATGTCGAAGGCTTCCGCAAAAGTCTCCTCAACTTCTACGCCATTTACCTTCATGATGCAAGATACGATTGGGTGAATAAAAGCTTTTTGTTTTTCTTTCTTCCTTTTTTAATCCATTCCGGAATAGCGTATTATCCAACCATAGAGCAAAAACTGAGAGAGCGATCAAAAAGACCGCTAAAAAATTTTAAAATGTTTTCCAAAGATTTTCTGTTACCCCTTTCACCTCTATTTTTCCCCCTGAGCTTTTCAACAATCGGCTGAACGTTTTTCCACTCATCTTCAGTCATTGGAATAACACCCGTTTCCTCAACTATTGTCACGATCAGCTTTTTCGCCTTCATCTCTCCATCTTCAGTCTTGGGCACGACCAACCATATGTCGTAAAAAAGTGTTGTTCTAAATGCCCTCGGTATTTCCGCTAGGAACTCGAGAATTATGAAGTCCCC